>JACZSI010000026.1 GCA_022574265.1 Chloroflexota bacterium
CCGGCAACCCCGGTCAGGCGAACTACGCCGCGGCGAAGGCAGGACTGATCGGGCTCACCAAGACGGTGGCGCGGGAGGTCGCCTCACGCGGCATCACGGTCAACGCGGTCGCGCCGGGCTTCATCTCCACGCGCATGGTCGAGGCGATCACCGAAGAGCAGCGGGGGCTCGTCCTCGAGCGCATCCCGCTCGCCCGCTTCGGCACGCCGGAGGACGTCGCCGCCTGCGTGGCCTTCCTCGCGAGCGGCGACGCGGGCTACATCACGGGACAGGTGCTCGGGGTCGACGGCGGCTTGAGCCTCTAGGCCTCGTCCTCGACCGGCTCGGTGGCCAGCGCGTAGGCCGGTTCCGAGATGGTGGCCGTGACGCCAGGGGCGCCGTCCACGTCGAAGGCGCTCCCGGCGGCCGCGCGCTTCCGGGCGATGAGCGCCAGGCCGACGTGGCCCACGCCGGGGACGTCCGCGACCGAGGTGAGCGTGCCCGCACGCGCGCCGTCGGCGAGCAGGTCGGAGCCGGCCTCGGCGGGGCCGGCCTCGGGCGGGCCAGTTAGCGCGACGGACATGAGGCGTCGCTGGACCTTGCCGTAGGTGAGCAGACGGGCGACGACCTCCTGGCCGGTGTAGCAGCCCTTGTCCTCGCTGATGGCGCCGCGCAGCCGGCTCTCGAGCGGGTTGGTGGCCTCGCCGAACTCGGCACCGTACGCCGGCGCACCGTTGGCGACCCGGAACGCCTCCCACGCGCCCGCCGAGACGAGCGTCGCTCCCGCGTCGACGAGGGCGGCGCGGACCTCATCGCCAACGGCGCGCTCGACGATGACCTCGAACCCCTCGGCGCCGCCGGTGATCGTCCGCCAGAGCACCACGTCCGCGCCGGCGACGGTGACCTGGGCCACGCGATCGAGCGCGGGGGCGCCGGTCACGCCGGCTGCCGCGAGCACGCCGGCGGCCCCCGGACCGGCCAGCGTCAGCTGGGTCGTCTCGGCCGTGCGGTCGGCGATGGAGATGTCCTCGCCGAAGGTGTAGGTATCGATCCAGTCGATCACGGCCTCGGCGCGGCCGGGGCTCGTGAGGCAGAGCAGCGCGCCGTCGACGGCGGCGAGGCCGAGCACGTCGATGACGCGCGCGTCGCCGTTCGTGAGGACGGTGAGCCGTGCGTGGCCGTCGGGCAGCTCGTCGAGCTCGTTGGTGGTGAGCCGGTTCAGGAGGTCGAGGGCGTCGGCGCCGGTGATCCGCAGCCGCCCGGCATCGGAGCGGTCGGCCAGGCCGGCGCCGTCGACCAAGGCGCGGTATTCGGCGGTGAGGCCGTCCGCGTCGCGTGTCGGGGATTTCGTGGAGTGCGCCATAGGTCCTAGAGTCGCCTCAGGACTGGGACTGGCAAGCGCTGCCTCGGTGGCTGACCACCAGCGGCGCGCCCCTTTAGTGGGTGCAGGGCTGTGCCCTGCCTAGACGGAGAAGGAGGTGCCGCAGCCGCAGGCCTTCTTGGCGTTGGGGTTGTTGAAGACGAACCCCTTGCCGTTGAGGCCGCCGGAGTAGTCGAGCTCGGTGCCGGCGAGGAAGACGTAGCTCTTGCGGTCGACCGCGAGGGTCACCCCGTGCTGCTCGACGACCTTGTCGGTCTCCTCCGCGCTTTCCTGGATGTCGAGGACGTACGTGAGTCCCGAGCAGCCGCCGCCCTTGACGGAGACGCGCAGCACGCCGGCGTCGAGGCCCTTGGAGCGCATGAAGTCGCTGACGTGCTCGGCGGCATTCTTCGAGATCGAGATCGTCAGCGGCTTTTGGGCGGTTGTCATGGGGAACTCCGTCCTCGTGAGTCGTTAACCAGCATGATACCAGGACGCGTGACCATGATACCGAGGCACGGGGAGGAGCGTCAAGGACGTCCGCGGCCGCTCCAGGGCGCCACCGCCTGCTCGGCGGTGCGTGGTGGGCGTGGGACACGGAGCACCGCTGCTGCTACACGAAACCGTGTAGGATGGGCGCGTGAGCTCGAACGACGAAGCGCGGCGCAGCCGTGCGTGGGGTGCGGAGGCCGTGGCCGGCCTGCGGTACGACCTGGGCCTGTCTCAGGACGAGTTCTCGAGCATGCTCGGCGTGCGCCAACAGACCGTGAGCGAGTGGGAGACGGGGCTCCACGCCCCGCGCGGGGCGTCACGGCGGATGCTCTCGATCGTCGCGGAGGAGCGCGCCGCCTACGTCACCGCCCCACGGCAGGCCCCCAGGAAGCGGCGCCCATGAGGCCGGCGGCCATCCGAGCGCCTTCGGGCCCGCGCGCGATGCGGGACGTGCTGCCCGAGCGCCTCCTCGCGAAGCTCTGGGCGGCCAAGGCGGGCCGCACGCTGCGGACGACCGACGGCCGTACCCTCCGTGTCCTCTACCCGGGCCGTCCGGCACCCGGCCACGGGCCGGACTTCCGCGACGCCTTACTGGTGCTCGGCGGGCGACGGATGCGGGGGCCGGTGGAGCTGCACCGGACGCCCGCGGAGTGGGCGGCCCACGGCCACGACCACGACGCCGCCTACGCGGAGGTCGTCTTGCACGTCGTGCATGCGGCGGAGCCGGCGGCGCCGCGTCTGGGCCTGCCGACGGTCGTCCTTGAGGCCGACGACGACGCTCCCGTTGCCTCAGCGGGTGCGGAACCGCCCCTCCACGACCTCGCCGGCCGCCCCGACGATGACCTGCGAGCCGCGCTTCGGCGGGCGGGGCGAGCGCGCTTCCGCGAGCACACGCTCGCGGCGTCGGCCGCGGTGGGGCGCGACGGCGTGGAGCAGGCGCTCTACGCCTCCATCCTCGAGGCGCTTGGGTACGCGGAGAACCGGGCGCCCTTCGCCGAGCTCGCGCGGCGGCTCCCACTCGAACGGCTCCGCGCGATCGCCCGAGCCGAGCCCGAGGCCGCCCGCTTCGAGGTGGTGCTTGGCCTACTCGTCTCGTTCGCGGGGCTCGGGCCGCCATCGCGCTGCGTGGGTGACGGCATCGAGCCCATGGACCCTGGGCGCTGGCAGACATCCGGCGTCAGACCGGCGAGCCACCCGCTCCGGAGGCTCAAGGCAGCGGCGGCGCTGGTGCTGATCAGCATCCCAGCCGGTCTGCACCCCACGCTCACCGAGGCGTGCGCCGACGGCACCCGCGCGCTCGTTGACGCGCTCCGGATGCGGCGTACCCCTGGCGGGACGGCGCTCGTCGGCACCGGGCGGGCGCGGGAGATCGCGGTCGGCGCGGTATTGCCGGTGCTCGCCGCGGTGGGAGACCGCCGTCTCTGCCGGTGCGTGCATGCCGCCTACGACCGCTTCCCCGCGCTGCCGGACAACACGCTCACGCGCGAGGCGCGGCGGCTGCTCGGCCCGCGGGCGCAGGCCATGCGCTTCAGCGCGTGCGAGCACCAGGGCCTCATGCGCCTCTATCGCCGTGCGGTCGCCTAGGCGAGGTAGATGGAGGACATCACGCGGAGGATGGCCCGCGGCACGGCGATGAGACGGCGCCAGAGGAGCGTCATCGCGAGACCGGCGGCGATCCCGACGACCGCGCCGCCGATCACGTCGGTGGGGTAGTGGACGCCGGCGTAGACGCGAGCGAGCCCCCAGAGCGCGGCGAGGGCATAGAGCGCGGCGCCGGTGCGGCGATGGCGCACGAAGACCGCCGTGGCCAGGGCGAAGCCGACGGCGGCCGCGTTCGAGGGGAACGACGAGTCGGTCGGCTCGTAGAAGAGCAGCGTCAGCTCGTTGTCGAGGAAGGGACGGGGCCGGAAGAACTGAGCATTGACGAGGGCGGTGACGGCGTTCGCGACCCCGACGCTGGAGGCACCGGCGATGGTCACCAGCTGGTTCCGGAACCGCTCGGGCCCGCGGCCGTGGAGCCAGAGCCCGAAGAGCACGAGGCTTCCGGTCACCGGCACGAAGAAGTCGCTGACCAGCACGCGGGCGACGGCGTCGAGCGGCGCGAGGGCCCCGACGCCGCCGTTGAGCCAGCGAACGATGGCGCCGTCCATCAGCGGCGCCTCGACCGGAGCGCGGCGGACGCGGCCCAGAGCGCTCGGGCGAACGTGGTCCGCTCGAGCACGTCGAGGCCCGCGGGAGCCGGCGCCGCGGGGTCCGGCCGGTATCCGGCACCCCATCGGTGGTTGATCGCGGAGGTCCCGAGGAACGTCACGGCGACGGCACCGGTGGCGGCGACCGCGAACCACAGGGACTGCGTGACGCCGTCGAGGCCGGAGACGGTGTCCGGCAGGTTCCGCACGCCACTGCCGAAGAACCAGGCGAACGAGGCGGCGACCAGCGCCGCGCTCGCATATGCGGTGGCCCGCGGCCAGCGCCGGAGGAACAGCAGGCCGGAGAGGCCGCTGCGGGCAGCCACCAGCTGGAGCACGCCGAGAGCGCTCAAGAACACCCACAGCGTGTAGTCCGCGATGAACGAGTCCGTCGGCATAGCGTCCGTTTGGCTAGCTGGCCGTGACCTTTGGGGTAGCCGACCAGCACTGGTGGATGTAGGCAGGGTTCCGGCCCTGGACGATCGGGAAGTACAGGTCCTGGAACCGGCGGGTGACCGCACCGATCGCGCCGTCGCCGACGGGCCGGTGGTCGACGCTGCCGACGCCCTGGATGTGGGCGGCGGTGCCGGTGAGAAAGACTTCGTCGGCCGTGTAGAGCTCGCTCCGGTCGATCGGCCGCTGCTCGACCCTCAGGCCCAGCTCGTCCTGGGCGAGGTCGATGACGGTCGCCCGCGTGATCCCCGGCAGCACGTTGCTCTCGATGGTTGGCGTCGCGATGGTATCGCCGTGGACCAAGAAGATGTTCTCGCCGGTGCCTTCGCAGACGTGACCGTCCGTGTTCAGCATGATGGCTTCGTCGAAGCCGGCAGCCAGCGCGTCCGTCTTCGCGAGGATCGAGTTCAGGTAGAGCCCGCTCAGCTTGAATCGGGGCGGCACCATCGTGTCGTCGATACGGCGGTAGGAGGCGACGCAGCAGCTGATGGCGCCCGAAGAATCGAGGTAGCTGCCGAAGGGCACCGCGAGGCAGAAGAAGCCGTCGGCGAGGGAGCGGAGATTCAGGTTGGCGACCTTCTCCTCCGACTTATAGGCGACCGGCCTGATGTAGAGGTCCTCCTGGTAGCCGCTGCGCTCGACGACCTCGACGGTGATCCGGCAGAGCTCCTCGACGCTGTACGGGAGGTCGATCCAGAGCATCTTGCAGCCCGCCAGCATGCGCTCGTAGTGCTCTTCGAGCTTGAAGATGTACGTCTTGCCGGCCTCTTCGTTCCAGTTGCCCCGCAGCCCCTCGAAGACCCCCGTGCCGTAGTGGAGGGCATGGGTCATGATGCCGACCTTGGCCTGCTCAAGAGGGATGTATTCGCCATTCAGGAACGCGACTGGGGAGGCCATGACACTCCAAGCACGGTTCGCTGCTGCCCCGGCCCGCGCGTCTTCGAGGACGCGGGTCTCGGATGGCCTCCGCGGCGGCGCGCGCCACGAACGAGGCCACGGTCGATTATCCGCAACCTCCTCCCGCAGTGTCAATCGCGTTCGGTGGCCACCCACCACCTGGAGCCGTCGGTGGTCACCTCGATGGTGCCGTGGCGCGACGTTTCGAAGACGCGTCCCGCGACGGCAGCGCCGAGGCGCTCGAGAACGCGCGGAGACACCTGGCCAAGGGGGTTTTCCACGCCCGCGGAGACCACCGCGATCGATGCCGCGACCGCGCGGAGGAACGCCGCGGCGCTCGCGCGATCGCTGCCGTGGTGCCCGAGCTTGAGGACGCCGGCGGTGAGCTCGGCTCCGCGGTCCACCATCAGCCGCTCGCCGTCTGCGTAGAGGTCGCCGGTGAAGAGCAACGCCGCGTCCCCGATCCGAACGCGGAGCACGAGCCCGTTGTTGTCGAGGTCGGAGGCCGTCCCCACGAGCGGCGGAGACGGCGGGTTCAGCACCTCCACCGTGACGCCGTCGGTGAAGGTCACGGTCATGCCTTCGCCGCCCTCGTGGACGCTCACGTCCAGCGTGTCAAGCTCGCGCCGCCATGCGTCGTCCTCGCCCGCCACGACGGGCGGGACGACGAGCCGCTCGATGCGTCCGCGCCGGG
Source organism: Chloroflexota bacterium (assembly GCA_022574265.1). Lineage (GTDB taxonomy): Bacteria > Chloroflexota > Dehalococcoidia > Lucifugimonadales > Australimonadaceae > JADFRC01. The sequence continues at coordinate 6,065 of JACZSI010000026.1, forward strand.
CCAGCTCCAGCAGACCGCCCATGTGGTCGCGGTGCGGGTGCGTGAGGAACGCGACGTCGATGCGCCGGCGGCCGGGGCCCAGCGCCGCGTCGAGCAGCGCTATCGTGACCCGCGGGTCCGCGCCGCCGTCGATAAGCACAACGGCCCCATCCGGCGTCGTGATCAGCGTCGCATCTCCCTGCCCCACGTCCACGAAGGAGACGTGCAGCAGGCCGTCGGGGCGCGACGCGACCCCGAGCCACAGCATCCCGGCAAGCACCGCGAGCACGGCGACGACGGCCCAGGACTCGACCCGCCGCGACGGGCCGCGCCAGAGAGCAGCGGCGAGGCCGCGCGCGGCCTCGGTCCACCGGCCCCGGTTGAGCACGGCCAGGACCGCGAACATCACGGCGTAGGACGCCCACGCCCACCCCGCCGTGACGAAGCCGGCCTGCACGACGCTCCCCGGCACGCGGCTGACGACGGCCGCGTCGAGCACGATCAGGCCGCCCGCCGCGGCCACCACCAGACCGGTGGCATCGGCCAGCAGTGGCGCGAAGGAGCTGACCAGGGCGGTGACGACGCCCGCCACGAGCAGCAACGGCAGCACGGGGAGGGCGATGAGCGTCGCCGGGATGCCGAGCAGCGGCACCTGACCGAAGTTGAGCGCCACCAGCGGCAGCGAGCCGGTCACGGCGCCCGCCGAGACGATGACGCCACCGGCCACCGCCCTCCCCAAGCGCACGCCGAGGGCGCGCATCCCGCGCTCGGCGGGGCGCACCGAGGGCAGTCGTTCCTGCGCCCTCCGCCAGAGCGGCAGGCCGATGACCAAGACGCCCAGCATCGCGGTGAAGCTGAGCTGGAAGGAGCGATCCCACAGCGCCGCCGGGTCCCATGCGAGCAGCACGAGGGCGGCGAGCCCCAGCGCGTTGAGCGGCGCGGTCAGGCGCCCGGCAGCCAGCGCGAGCAGGTACGCCGAGCCCATCGCTCCCGCGCGGACGGCGGACGGGGGCGCCCCGGCGAGCGCGACGTAGACCCACAGCAAGACGATGGGCGCGATCAGGTAGAGCCCTCGTCGACGGCCGAAGACGGAGGCCGAGGCGAGCAGCGACAGGCCGAGGACCACGCCCACGTGCATCCCGGAGACGGCGAGGAGGTGGGCCAGGCCGGCGTCGCGGAACTCCTGCGACACGCGGGGAGGCACCGAGCCGCGCATGCCAAGCACCAGCGCGCGCGTGAGCGCGGCCTGCGGCTCCGGCACGTGGCGCGCGATGGCGTCCGCGAGCTTGGTGCGGACCGCATGGACGGCACCGAGCACGCCTCCTCCGTCCGCGGCCTCGACCGCGACCACGGATCCACGGCTCAGCTCGGACCCGATCCCACGCGCCGCGAGGTGCTCCCGGTAGTCGAACCCGTCGATCGCCTGCGGGGCATCGAGCACCCCGCGCACCGTTACCAGGTCGCCGTGGGCAAGGAAGGGATGGCCGCGGCCCTCGACCGGGTCGATGTCCGCGTCGGCCCACACCCGCACCGCCCCGGCGGACGGCCGCCAGGTGCCTCTCCCCCGCACGGCTTCGGCTTCGAGCCGGAACCGGACCCGTGTCCCGACGAGCTCAGCGACGCCGTTGAGCGTCCCCCGGAGCTCGACCTCCTCGCCGTGGAAGCGCTCCAGCGCGTCGAACTCCGGTGGCTCCAGCAGGCCGGGGCCTCCAAGCAGGACGCCGAGGAGCGCGCCGGCGGCCATCAGCAGCGGCAGGCCGACGCGGACCCCGGCCGATCGCGCCAGCGCCCAACCACCGCCCGCGGCCCCAAGCAGCAGCAGGAGCGCCAGCGGCGGCGGCGCCCAGACCGACCCGGCGAAGAGGCCGAGGACGACGCCGAGCGCGAGCCATGCCAGCGGCACGACCGGTCACTCCCCGGCCGTGATGAGCGGCCGGAGCCGCTCGTACGTGGCCGCGCCGATGCCGCGGACCCCCAGGAGCTGGTCGACGCGGACGAACGGGCCGTTGGCCTCGCGGTGGGCGACGATGCGCTCCGAAAGGACCGGGCCGATGCCCGGCAGCGCCTCGGCCAGCTCGAGGGCCGAGGCGGCGTTGATGTCGATGAGCCCCTCGGCGTCGCCGGCGAGGGCCCCGCCCGCCTCACGCGCCAAACCCGGCGCGTCCCCCGGGACCGTTATCTCGATCCCCGGTGCGCCACGCGGCATGGCGATGAGCCACGCCGCACCTGCAACAGCCGCCAGCGTCAAGAGCACCAGCGACGTCCGATAGACCGGCCGCTGGAACATGTCCTCCCCCAGGGGCGCGGCGACCCTACCACACGCCCCGGCGGCACGGAACGACGGGACCCGGAAGCTAGGCGGGCGGGGCAGCGCTGAGCCGGCGCGCGAGGCGGGCGGGAGATGCCATCAGCAGCGTCAGCGGAAGCGCGAGCCCGCTTATCCCCACAAGCGCCCAGATGGCCATGCGATAGCTGCCGCTCACATCGAACACGATGCCCATGAACAGCGGGCCGAACACACCGGCGGCCACCGCGCCCCCCTGAAGCAGCCCCACCACGGAGCCGATGGAGCGCGTGCCGAACATGACGCTGCCCAGGACCCCCCGCAGCGGGATGATGCTCCCCAAGCCGATCCCGAACAGCGTGACGAACGGCAGCGCGCCCAGGACGGAGCGGACGTCGACCAGCTGGAGATAGACGAACGCGAGTCCCATCATCGCCGCGACGCCGGCGAGGAGGTAGCGGTAGTCGCTCCGGTCCAGCAGGTACCCGCTGCCGATGCGGCCGATGCCGCTGATGACGAACACCAACGTCAGCGAGACCGCCGCGCCCTGAGGCGAGAGTCCCAGGTCCTGGACGAAGTAGGGGATGTGGTGCACCTGGAAGGCGGAGTTCACGGCGAACATGGCACCGAGATACCCCATCAGCAGCCAGAAGTCCTTCGTGCGCACGACGTCGTGCAGCCGGAGTCCGGGGTCCTGCGTCCGGCTCGCGGCCGTGCCCGACAACGGCGGCTCGCCGCTCGGCGGAGGGTCGCCGTCGGGGCGGAGCCCATAGGCCTCGGGGCGCTCGCGCGCGACGGCGCTGATCAGCGAGAGGAGGACGAGCGTGATGATCCCCCAGCCCACCAAGACGGCCCGCCAGCCGTACGTCTCCTCGAGGGAGGTGTTCAGGATGACGAACGGCGAGCCGAAGATCGGGCCGAGGACGGCGACGCCCATGGCGATGCCCCGCTTGCGGCGGAACCAGCGCGCGAGGATGACCGGCCACGTGACGGCGTGGCTGGCTCCCGAGGCGCCCAGCGAGACGACGACGAACGAGGCGAAGAACGTGACGATGCCGTTCGAGAGCCCGAGGCCGATCAGGCCGGCCGAGACCAAGACGGCGCTCACCAGTAGGATCAGACGGGGGCTGAGCCGGTCCAGGAGGAACCCGACCGCTGGGCTGACGATGCCCGACTCGAGCTGGCGCAGCGACATGGCCGCGGAGATGACCGATCGGTTCCAGCCGAAGTGGCGCTCGATGGGGAGGAACAGGGCGCTGAAGCCCTGGAAGTAGGCCGCGGAGAGCAGTGCGTTGGTGAGCACGCTCCCGGCGACGATGTACCAGCCGAAGAAGAAGCGCGGTCGGCGGGCCGTGGAAGTGGGGTCGGCCAAGCGGGGCTCCTGACGGCGGGGCTGTTGGGGAGCGCAGCAATGCTATGCGACGCGGCCACGCGGCGGAAGCTCCGGCGTTTGCGGGCAGCCGCGCTCATCGGCAAGAATAGCGCGACGCACCTTCCACTACCGCAAGCACCAGGAGGCCTCGCATGGCAAACATCGACGACATCACGCCAGCGCTCGCGCAGCAGAACACGGTCGTCTTCACGACCTACCGCCGCGACGGCATGCCCCAGCAGAGCCTGGTCTCGGCGGGACGCTTCGAGGACGGCTTCGCGTTCACGACCCGCATGCGGAACGCCAAGTACCTCAACCTGCGGCGCGACCCGCGCTGCGCGATGATGCTGATCGGGGCCGGCTACCGGGGGTACGCCGTGCTCGACGGCGAGGCCGACGTGCGCAGCCCGGAGACCGCGGAGCCCGATCAGCTGCGCCTGGACCTGCGCGCGGTCTACCAGGCGGCGGCCGGCCGCGAGCACCCGGACTGGGCCGAGTACGACGCGGCGATGGCCGAGCAGGGGCGCGCCGTGATCCTGCTGCGCCCGGCCCGCATCGTCGCGCAGGGGCTTGGGTAGCCCGGCGCTAGCCCATGGCCTGGCGCTAGAAACTCACCTCTTCGAGCACCATCTCGAACGTCAGCCGCTCGCCCCGGCGGTCCACGGTGACCGAGACGGTGTCGCCGAGGCGGTAGTCGGTGAGGAAGCGGCTCACGAGCTCGGCGGTCGAGGCGACCGGCGTGCCGTCGACGGCCACGATGACGTCGTCGACCGCTATGCCGGCACGCTCGGCCGGCGCGCCTGCCACGAGGCCCAGCACCAAGACGCCTTCGTCGACGGCGAGGTCGCGCTCGGCGGCGAGGATCGGCGTCACGTCCGCGATGCTCACGCCGAGGCGCGGCCGGATCATCCGGCCGTTCTCGATGAGCTGGGCCGAGACCGGCGCGGCGGTACGCATGCTGATGGCGAAGCCGATCCCCTCGGCCTCCTGGCCGCTGCTGAGCCGGCCGCGGATGATCGCGGTGTTGATGCCGATCACCTCGCCCTGGAGGTTGAGCAGCGGGCCGCCGCTGTTGCCGGGGTTGATGACGGCGTCGGTCTGCACGAGGTCGCGGAGCTGCACGTCTCCGTCGAGGGTCAGCGAGCGGCCCTTCGCGCTGACGACGCCCACGGTGACCGACCCGGCGAAGCCAAGCGGGCTGCCGATGGCGATGACCCACTCGCCGATACGCATGGCTTCGGTATCGCCGAGCGTCAGCACGACGAAGTCGGCCACGAGGTCACGGTCGACCTTGAGCACCGCGAGGTCGGTCTCGGGGTCCGTGCCGACGACCTCGGCGGGGATACGCTCCCGGTTGGCCAGCGCGACCTCGATGCTGGTCGCGTCCTCGACGACGTGGTTGTTGGTCAGCAGGTAGCCCCTGTCGTCGAAGAAGAAGCCGGAGCCCTGCGCCGAGCGGCGGCTGGTCCGCCCGAAACGGTCGGTCGTCTCGATCTCGACCAGCACCTGCACGACGGCGGGCATGACCCGCTCGACGACGCTCGCGACGTCCGGGAGCCCCGCCTGCACGACCACCGGGACGTTGGGCGAGGGCGGCGGGCCACCGTTTCCGTCCCCGTCGCTCGCGCCTGCCACCGGCTGCGCCGCGACCGCCGTGGGCGTCGGGCTCGCCGTCGGCGTGGCGGTCGGCGTGGCGGTGCATGCCACCAGCATCAGCGCTAGCGCGAGCGCAACGGCAATCAGCTTTTTCGGCTTGTTCGACATCGTATGCACTACGAACTCCACGCGCGCTCCGGATGCATGGGGCAGCACGCCGCTGGAGACCGCCTCACTCCGTAGATACGGTGCAGCGGGCGGACCGTCAGGCGCGCTGGAACTCCGCGATCACTGCTTTCTGGATCTCGGCGAGCCGGCCGATGCCCGACTCCGCCACCGCCAACATCTGCTCCATGGCCGCCTTGGAGAACGGCTTGTCCTCTCCCGTCCCCTGCACCTCGACGTACTCCCCGGCGTCGGTCATCACCACGTTGAAGTCGACCTGGGCGCGGTAGTCCTCCTCGTAGCAGAGGTCGAGCATGACCTCGCCACCGACGACGCCGACGCTGGTCGCCGCGACCGCGCTGTTGAGCGGAACGTGGTGCAAGACACCCTTGCGCACCATGTCGAGCAGCGCCTGGTACAGCGCGACGTACGCCCCGGTGATGGCCGCGGTCCTCGTGCCGCCGTCGGCCTGGAGCACGTCGCAGTCGAGCGTGATCGTCCGCTCGCCGACCTTGCTGAGGTCGGCGATGGCCCGCAGCGAACGGCCGATCAGCCGCTGTATCTCCATCGTGCGGCCGCCGGTGGCGCTCCGTTCGCGCGCCGTCCGCGACAGCGTCGAGCGCGGCAGCATGCCGTACTCGGCGGTGATCCAGCCCTTGCCCTGACCGCGCAGGAAGGGCGGGACGCGCTCCTCCACGCTCGCGGAGCAGACCACCCGCGTCTTTCCAACCTCGACGAGCACCGACCCTTCGGCGAACTCCTGGAAGCCGGGAGTGATCGTCGTGGGGCGGAGCTCGTCGTTGGCCCTGCCGTCGATACGCGCCATGGATCTCCTCGATGGGGGGACCGGCCCAGTATAGCAACGAGGAGGCCGCCTACTGGTCGAACACGGTCTCCGAGTAGGGACCCACGTCGATGAACGCCTCAATCACGCTGGGGCCGTCCAAGCCGAGCGCCCACGCCAGAGCGCTGCGCAGCGCCCCCTCGTCGCGCGCGGCCCGCACCGGCACGCCGAAGTAGTGCGCCGGCGGCTCCGCCTGCTCGCCCAAGACCGCGCCCGAGGAGCCGTACCCGAGGCGCTCCTGCTTCACCTTCATGAGCCCCAGCCAGCCGTCGTTGAGCACGACGGTCGGGACGGCCAAGCCGAGCCGGGCGGCCGTCGCGAGCTCGCCGACCGTCATCTGGAAGCAGCCGTCGCCGACGAGCGCGAGCACCGTGCGGCCGGGGTGCGCGAGCTTGGCCGCGTACGCCGCCGGCATGCCGTAGCCCATCGACGACCAGCCGTTGGTCGAGACCGCGGTGTGCGGGAGGTCCGTCGACCACTGCGTCGCGATCTGGTGCGTGTGCGCGCCGACGTCGTAGGCCAAGATGGCGTCGGCCGGCAGCACGTCGCGGAGCACGTCGATGACGTGGTACGCGGCCATGCCCGCGCTCTTCGGACGGAGCGCCGCCGCCAGCGCCGTTCGGTGCGCGTTCCAGGCGTCGGGGTCCCATCGGTTCTCGACCGGCTCCAGCTCCGCGAGCGCCGCGAGCGTCCCATCGAGGCCGCCCACGCCCTCGTACACGACGTTCGCGTCGGTGCCCGGCTGCACCGGCTCGGTGCTGAGGTGCGCTACCGGCGTGCGGCCCGCCCACTCCTCGTAGTCGATCTCGACCGGGTCGAAGCCGACGGCCAGCAGCAGGTCGGCCTCCTCGATCATGCGCTGGACGTCGGTGCGGCGCGCGCGGCCCATGACGCCGAGGCACGCCGGGTGGCTTTCGGGCAAGAACCCCTTGGCGTGCATCGTGGTGACGAACGGGAGGCGTTGCGTCTCGATGAAGCGCAGGAGCTGGTCGCGGGCGGCGGACCGCGTGAACGTCAGCCCGGTGACGACGAGCGGCCGCCGGCTTGCCTCCAACAGCCGTCGGACCTCCTCGGCAACGCCGGCCGGCGCCGGGTCCGGCGCGAGCTTCGGCGCTGCCTCGATCGGCCGCTCGCTCGCCTCGGCCACGCCCACGTCCTCGGGCAGCTCCAGGTGGACGGGGCCCGGCGGCTCCGCGAGCGCGAGTGCGAGGGCCCGCGCGAGCACGTCGGCGACGTGCCCCTCCTCGAAGCGGTACGAAGCCTTGGTCAGCGGTGCGAACAGCGCCTGGTGGTCGATGAGCATCTGCGTGCGGCGGCCGAGCTGGTCGCGTAGGTGCAGGTGATGGCGAGGACGGGCGAGCGGTCGAGCCACGCGCCGCCCACGCCCGTCGCCAGGTTCGTCGCCCCCGGGCCGAGCGTCGAGACGCAGACGCCGGGCACGCCGGTGAGCCGTCCGGTGGCCTCGGCCATGAACCCGGCCGACGTCTCGCTGGCGGTCAGCACGTAGGCGACGCTCGCGCTCTGGCGGAGCGCCTCGATGAGCGGCAGCACGGGACCGCTGGGCACGCCGAAGACCCAGCGCACGCCTGCGCGCTCGAGCATGCGGACGATGAGCTCGACGTTGTTCAACGCCTGCTCGACCTGCTCACGTGCCGAGCTGCACGGGGTCGACGGCCTGTTGGAGCGTCCGGATGATGGACATCGCCGTCAGCCTGCCCGTCTTCGGGTTCTCGCCAGGGATGTTCTCCACGTGGATGCGGAGCAGCCCGAACTCTCCCTCGACCTCGATGTCGTGACAGTTGCGCTCCAACCCCGGCACGGCCACCATCTCGACGGTCGTGCGGTCGGGGCCGATGCCCGCGAAGCTGACGGCCGCCGACACGTTCAGGTTGTTCGGGAAGCCCGCGCAGGCCTCGCGCGCCGAGCCGGAGAAGATCGTCTGCTCCTCGCTCATGCCCCACAGGTCGATGCCGTGCTCGACGACGTAGGGGGCGCCGTCCAGCGCCGCGGGCGGCTTCCGGGAGACCATCGTGACGTGGTCGACCTCGCCGACGCACGCCGCCTTGATCCCGTCGAGGCCAACGATGGCGCCCGAGGGCATGAGCAGGCGGCAGCCCGTCTCGCGCGAGCGGTCCATGACTTCGGGGTGGTCCAGCAGCGCGCCCACGCTGATGAGCATGAGGGACTTGCCCGCGTCGAAGACGGCCTGGGCGAGCTCCGGCACGACGTGGGGGCCCGCGGCCTCGACCACGATGTCCGACGCCTCGATGATCTCGCCGCGGCTCAGGTAGGCGACCGGCGTCTTGAGGGTGGCGAGGAACGCGCGCGCCGTTTCCGCGCCGCGGCTGGTGACGCCGGCGACGGCTATGTCCAGCGTGCCGTCGTCCACCGCCCGGAGGATGGCGCGCGCGATGGCTCCGCAGCCGACGATGCCGATGGAGGTCTTCGCCACGGCGCTTACCAGCCGGCGCCAGCGAGGAAGTCGAGTACCGCATCGTTGAAGGCGTCCGGCTCTTCGAAGTAGGCGGAGTGCCCAGCGCGGGGTACGACCACGAGCTTGGAGCCCGCCACGAGCCGGTGGAACGCCGTGATCTGTGACGCTGGCATGAGCACGTCGTCCTCGCCGACGAGGAACAGGATGGGCACTCCCGTGGCCGTCAGGGCCTCCGCGCTCACCTTCGGGCCCAGGTCCCCACCGAGGTTGTGGCGGTTCGCGGCATTGAAGCTCGCGATGGCGGCGTAGAGCGCGGTGCGCTCGGGCTCGCGCTCGCGGAAGACTGGGCCGAGCACGCGCTCCAGCTGCGATAGCTCACTGGTCTCTTTCCGCACGCCGTCCATCACTGCTTTGATCTCGGGCGGCTCGTCGATCCCGACCAGCGTGTCGGCGAGCACCAGCGCGCTCACGCGCTCCGGATGCCGCACGGCGAACGCGGAGCACGTTCCGCCGCCCATGGACTGCGCGACGAGCGCGGCGCGCTCGATGCCCAGGTGGTCCAGCAGCCCTTCGAGGTCGTCGACGAATCGGGAGCGGCCGGCGCCCGCGGGATCGTCGTGCGAGTTGCCAAAGGCCCGGTGGTCGAACGTCACCACGGTGTACCGCTCCCGGAAGCGGGGCAGCTGGCCGAACCAGGACGCGTGATTGCCGCCGATGCCATGGGCGAAGACGACCGTGGGGCCTGCGCCCTCGACCTCGTAGTAGAGGTCTATGCCGTTGACCGGTGCTGTCGGCATTCCCGCCCTCCCGCGCCGTGGGGCCGCTACGTCTCGTTGCCTGCTTCGAGCCAGGCG
>JACZSI010000151.1 GCA_022574265.1 Chloroflexota bacterium
TGGCGGGCAGGGCGCCGACCGAGGCCGCGCTCGAGGCGGCCGCGGCACGCGCGGGCCACGGCATCGACTTCACGGACGACCTGCACGGCTCGGCCGCCTACCGCGAGCACCTCACGCGGCGCCTCGCCTTCCGGGCGCTGAGCGCCGCCGTCGAGCGGGCGGGCTGATGGCCGGCACGACGCCCTACCGGGGCAGGCCGCTGCGCCGGTTCGAGGACGAGCGGCTGCTCCGAGGCGAGGGGTCGTTCGTCGACGACATGCGCCTCCCCGGCATGCTGCACGCCGCGGTCCTGCGCAGTCCGCACGCCCACGCACGGATACGCTCCGTGGATGCATCCCGCGCTCGCGCCATGCCCGGCGTGGCCGCGGTGCTGACGGGCCACGACGCCGCGGGCGTGCTGCCCAACATCGCCGCGGTCCGCCGGGAGGGCATGGGCGAGACGCCCATCCCCGAGCACCCCGTGCTGGCTCACGAGCGCGTGTGCTACGTCGGCCAGCCCGTGGCCATCGCCGTCGCCGAGGACCGCTACGCCGCCCGCGACGCGCTCGATCTGATCGACGTGGACTACGAGCCGCTGGAGCCGCTGCTGGACCCACGGGCGGCGGCAGGGCCGGACGCCCCGCTCCTGCACGCGGAGGTCGGCTCGAACGTCGTGATGCGCACGGCCGCCGGGGCCGGCGACGTCGACGCCGCGTTCGCCGCCGCGGACCACGTCGTGCGCGCCAGCTTCGAGGTCCCGCGCTTGGCAGCCGTGCCGATGGAGTGCCGCGCCACGCTGGCCGAGTACGACGCTGGCACCGACAGCTTGACGATGTGGACCTCGACGCAGGTGCCGCACCGCGTGAAGACGTACCTGGCGAGCTTGCTGCCGGAGGCGCCGGGCCACATCCGCGTCATCGCACCGGACGTCGGCGGCGGGTTCGGCCGCAAGATCGAGGTGTGGCCGGAGGAGGTCGCGGTCGCTTACCTGGCCCAGCAGCTGGGTCGGCCGGTGAAATGGGCCGAGGACCGCTCCGAGAACATCGTCACCGGCCACGGCCGCGGCTATACCGCGGACGTCGAAGCGGCGGTCGCCTCCGACGGCCGCGTGCTCGGCATGCGCTTCCGCATGCTCGCCGACCTGGGCGCATACTTCCTGACCTCCACCGGCGGCCCGCCCGGCAACGCGGTACAGCGCGTCGCAGGCCCGTACGCGATCCCCGCGATGGACGTCGAGTGTCTCGGCGTCCTGACGAACCGCGTGCCGACCGGCCCGTACCGCGGCGCGGGCGGCCCGGAGGCGGCGGTGCTCATCGAGCGCATGATGGACCTGATCGCCGCCGAGCTGGGGATGGACCCGGTCGAGCTGCGCAGGCGCAACTTCATACCCGCCGGTGCCTTCCCCTACACGACGGCCACGGGGCTGACCTACGACTCAGGCGACTTCGAGCGCGCGCTCGACCGCGTCCTGGAGCTCGTGGGCTACGCCGAGGTACGCGAGCGGCAGCGCACGGGAGGCGGCGACGGGCCGCTGATCGGCATCGGCGTCGCCACGATCGTCAAGGCCTCCGGCGGCAAGGCGAACGTGCGGAACGGCGAAGCGCGCGTCGAGATCGACGCCTCGGGCCACGTCGTCATCTACACCGACGTCTCGCCGCACGGGCAGGGCATCGAGACCTCCTTCGCGCAGATCGCGGCCGACCTGATCGGCGTGCCGCCGGAGCAGGTGTCGGTCCGCCACGGCGACACCGACATGCTTGCAACCGGCGGCGGGACGACGTCGAGCCGCGGGCTGGCCGTCGGCGGGTCGGCGGCCTACCTCGCCCTCGAGCAGGCACGGGAGCGCCTGGCGCGGGCCGCCGCTGTACTGCTGGGATGCGCGCCCGCCGACGTTTCGCTCGCCGACGGAAGCGCCACGAGCGGCTCCTCGTCCGTGCCGTTCGCCGAGGTCGCGGCCGCGGCCCACCGGGAGGACGGCGCGCTGGTGTTCTCCGCGTCGTACACGCTGCCCGCGAACCCGTTCGCCTTCGCGGCGCACGCCGCGGTCGTCGAGGTCGACCGCGATACCGGTGACGTCGCGATCGTGCGCTTCGCCGCCGTCCACGACATCGGCCGGATCATCAACCCGATGATCGTGCGCGGCCAGGTGCACGGCGGCATCACGCAGGGCATCGGCCAGGCGCTCTCCGAAGCGATGGTCTACGACGACGCGGGGCAGCCACTCACGGGCAGCCTGATGACCTACGGCATCCCGACCGCCGAGTCGACGCCCCGCTTCCTCCTCGACCATCTCGAGTCGCCGTCGCCGACCAACCCGCTCGGCATCAAGGGGATCGGCGAGCTGCCGACGGTCGCCGCGCCGGTGGCGGTCGCGAACGCGGTGATGGACGCGCTCCGCGGTACGACGACGCGCCACATCGACATGCCGCTGCTGCCGGAGAAGGTGTGGCGCGCGCTGGGCGGATCGGCCTAGCCCAAGCGCCCCTTTACACCGGAACGGGCCCAGAGTAGTGTTCCGAGGTGGGTACGGCGGCTGCGGCGAATGGCCCTGCGCGGCTTCACGGCCCCGTGGAGGCGTCTCTGACGACGCATACCAACTCACCACGAACGCGCTCGCTGAGCGCGAAGATACCTCACGAGGAGAAGCGCATGGCCGAAGCACCACAGCAAGAGCGACGCCGGAGCAATCTGCTCTACGACGAGTGGATGGAGTCCATCGGCATCCCGATCCACCGGGGGCACTACCAGTCCGACCTGCGCACGCTGGAGCTGGGGTGGTGGGAGGAGCGGCAGGCCAACGCCGCCTTCCTCCAGATGAAGGGGATGGAGGGCGTCAGCGAGGCCCGGATCGTGGAGATACCGCCGGGGGTGACGCTGCCGCCGCTCAAGATGCCCATCGGGGAGACGATCTACGTGCTCTCCGGCTCCGGCCTCGCCAGCATCTGGGCGGGCGAGGGGCCCAAGACCAGCTTCGAGTGGGGCCCCCACGCGATGTTCCACGTGCCGCGCTACGCACACGCGCAGCTCTCGAACGCGCGCGGCGACCAGCCCGCGCGGCTCCTCCACTACAACTACATGCCCATGGCCATGACGATCGTGCCGGACCCCGATTTCTTCTTCAACAACCCATACGAGGACCCAAGCCTGCTCTACGGGCATGGCGAGAACCTCTACTCAGCGGCCCATGCGGTGCTCGGCGCGGGCGCGAAGGACGCGATGGCCGAGGCCGAGGGAGCCGTGCGGGACGACAGCCTCAGCGCGGCCTCCCACGGCGGCGCGTGGTGGGTCGGCAACTTCTTCCCGGACATGGCCCAGTGGGACAAGCTCTCGCCGTACCGGGGGAGGGGCGCCGGCGGGTTCTCCGTCAAGATGCTGTTCCCCGGCACGAACATGAGCGCGTCCATGTCGGTCTTCGACGCGTCGATGTACAAAAAAGCGCACCTGCACGGCCCCGGCCGGGTCATCGTGATCCCCCGCGGCGAGGGCTACTCGCTGCTGACCGAGCCTGGCAAGGAGGCGGTGGTCTGCCCCTGGGGCGAGGCCGCGGTCTTCACGCCGCCCGGCGGCTGGTACCACCAGCACTTCAACCTGGGCACGGAGCCGGCGCGCTACCTCAAGTTCGGCCACCTGCCGCAGTTCGCGGGCTCCGGAGACTACCGGGAGCAGGTCGAATACCCCGACGAGGACCCCAAGGTACGCGAGTACTTCCAGTCCGAGCTCGCCAAGCGCGGGCGTGAAAGCCTCATGCCGGACATCGTCTACAAGGACCGCGACTACGAGTGGTCCTACGGCGACGACGACTAGCGCGACGACAACGATAGGAGAGCCACGATGCTGACGAAGGAACAGAACGAGCGCATCACCCTGGTCGGCCCCGGCACGCCGATGGGCGAGCTCATGCGCCGCTACTGGCAGCCCATCGCCGCCTACGCCGAGCTGTCCGCGAACCCGACCAAGGCGATCCGCCTGCTCGGCGAGGACCTCGTGCTCTACAAGGACCGCTCGGGCAAGCTGGGCCTCCTCGAGGCCTCGTGCGCGCACCGGCGCGTGCACCTGCTCTACGGCATCCCCGAGGACAACGGCCTGCGCTGTCCCTACCACGGCTGGCTCTACGACTCAACCGGCCAGTGCCTGGAGATGCCGG
>JACZSI010000027.1 GCA_022574265.1 Chloroflexota bacterium
CGCCGAGGCCGGTGTCCGCGTCGAAGCCCGCGGTCCGCAGCGCCGGATCGAGGCGGCGCAGGTCCCGCAGCAGGCCGTCCGGCACGGCGCTCCCGGCGTAGTCCCAGATCACCGTCCGCAGCTTGGGCTCGAGGTTGAACGTCAGCCCGTGGTCCAGCCCCCAAACGCCGCCGTCGGGCCCCACGAAGCAGTGGCCGCCCTTGCGGTCCGCGTTGTTCGCGACGACGTCGAAGACGGCCATCCGCAGCGTCTCGTCCGGGTGCTCCTCACGCAGCGTGAAGAAGTTGGAGTCCTGGGCCGCCGGGACGAAGAGCTGGAGCGAGCCGATGCCCGCTTGGCCCTCCCGCAGCACGGTCGGCGGCACCAAGCTCCAGCCGAGCAGACGGCTCAGCACGTACGCGGCGCACTCGCGCCGGTGCAGCGTGCCGGTGGGGAAGTCCCACAGCGGCGCCTCGCCGGAGCGGGGCTTGTAGACGCCGAGCCCGCGGGTGGCGCCCAGCGCGAGCTCGACGATGAACGTGGCGTTCGAGGCTCCGGGGTGGAGCCAGCCGTCGCCGATCTCGGCGTCGCGGACGAAAGCCTCGGCGCCCTCGTCGGCGGGCGCGACGTCGTGCGGGCCGCTCTCGATCGGCGCGGCGCCGAACGCGCGGTAGAGGACCATCAGTTGGCCCGGGCGCAGAAGTGCTGCTTGCCGGGGAGCGTCGGTCCGCCGCAGAACGGGCAGCGGGGGCGGCCGGCGTCGTGCACCTCGAACGCGCGGTCCGCCATGTGGTCGAGCACCTCGCGCTCGGCCCACAGCGCGATGGCCTCGCCATCGGGATCCGCGTCATGCGCCAGCAGCATGTAGCGGCCGCTCGCGCGGTCGTACCCGAGCGCTAGGCCCGTGACCTTGCAATCGACGTCGGCGCTCGCATCCGGGCTGCCGTTCGCGTCCGGCTCGCCGGTGCGTCTGACGCCGGTGCGCAGCAGCCGCTTGACCATGACCGCGAGCTCGTGGAGCTCTTCCTTCTCGATCCAGAGGAGCGCGGAGCCGTGCTCGGCCTCGACGCGGAGCCTGAAGAAGCGCTGGCCCGGCTCACCGACGGCCTCGGGCTCGAGGACGGTGCAGACCCCGAGGTCGCGGCGTGCGTATGCTCGATATTCGGAGCTCATATGCGTAGGCGGCTGCGGCGGGACGCGTGGACGGGCCCGGTCTCCGGGACGCTACGAATCGAACATCTCACCGACGGACAGCCCGTGGTGGATGCGGTGGATGGCCTCGCCCAGCAACGGGGCGATCGATATCACCTGCACCTGGCCGTTGCGCTTCTCGGGGGGTATCGGGATGGTGTCCGTGCAGACGAGCTCCTGGATCGAGCTCTCCGCGAACCGGGCAACGGCGTTGCCGGAAAGGAGGGCATGGGTGCAGGCCGCGTATATCCCCAGCGCTCCGGCTTCCATGAGCGCGCGAGCCGCGTTCGTCATGGACCCGCCGGTGTCGACCTCGTCGTCCATCATGACGGCGGTCCTGCCTTTGACGTCGCCGATGATGTTGAGCAGCTCCGTTTCGCCGGTGTTGCCGTCGATGCGCCGCTTCTCGACGATGGCCAGGGGGGCATTCAGCCGCTCGGCGAGGTTGCGGGCCCGCTTGCTGCCGCCGATGTCGACGGCGACGACGACGGGGTCGGGCAGCTCCTTCGCCTCCAGATAGCGCGCCAGGATGGGCAGAGCGGTGAGCTCGTCCACGGGGATGTTGAAGAACCCCTGGATCTGCCCGGCATGGAGGTCCATCGTCAGGACGCGGTCCGCACCCGCCGTGGTGAGCAGGTCGGCGATCAGCCGAGCGGTGATCGGCACGCGCGGCTGGTCTTTCTTGTCGGTCCGTCCGTAGCCGTAGTACGGGATCACCGCCGTGATGCGCCCGGCCGACGCCCGCTTGGCGGCGTCGATCATGATCAGCAGCTCCATCAGGTTGTCGTTGACCGGATAGGAGAACGACTGGACCAGGAACACGTCGCGCTGACGGATGTTCTCCTGGTAACGCACGAAGGTGTTGTCGTTGCTGAACTTGAAGGCATCCATCTTGCCGAGGGGGATGCCCAGATACTCGACGACGCTCCCCGCGAGAGTCGGGTTCGCGTTGCCGCTAAAGACCTTGAGCTCTTCGTAGAGGGGCATCGCCTCGTCTTCCACCGCTGGGGCCACGCTGGGCCGCGGGGGTCTGGGGGTGCGCTTCGATTCTAACGCGCCATCGGCATCCGGTCACGGCACAACACGTCCGTCTTCAGGCCGACCTCGCCTCGAAACCGCTGTCGTCCGGCACCCGCTGCGTGGTGTAGGGGCGCCATTGATGGCGCCCAAGGGCGCGATGAATCGCGCCCCTACCCGTGGAAGCGGCCGTCCGCGCCGACGAGCCCGTGGCCCGGCAGCTCGACGCGGCGCGGGCCGGCGACCGCGCGGCCGATCACGAGCGCCCGTCCCCCGGCGGCCGCGACCACGTCGACGGCCGCCTCGACCGATGCTTCGGGCACGACCACGCAGAAGCCGATGCCCATGTTGAAGACGCTGAACATCTCCGCGGCCTCGACGCCCCCCTCGCGGGCGATGACGCCGAAGACCGGCGGCACGTCCCACGTGCCGTCGATGCGGTACCCGACCGGCGCCCCGAGCCGCGTGAGGTTGAGCAGGCCGTCGCCGCTGATGTGCGCGAGCCCCCGCACGTCGACGCCGGAGCGGAGCAGCGCGAGGATCTCCGGCACGTAGATGTGCGTCGGCCGCAGGAGCTCCTCTCCGACGCTCACCCCGCATTCGGGGAGCTTTCGGCCGACGTCCCCCAACACGTGCCGCGCGAGCGTCATGCCGTTCGCGTGGATGCCATCGCTCGGTAGGCCCAGGACGACGTCGCCGGGCTCGATGGCGGCGCCGGTGATCGGCGCGCGGCCGTCGAGGATGCCGACGCACGTCCCCGCGATGTCGAACGCGTAGCCCTCCCGCGGGCCGGTCAGCCCGTCGGGGTGCTGCGAGAGCTCACCGCCGACGATCGCGATGCGGGCGCGCTCGGCGCCGTCGCGCATGCCCTTGCCGAGCTCCGCTAGCAGGTCTTCGTGCGGGTGCTGGACGCTCACGTAGTCGACCAGCGCGATGGGCTCGGCTCCGGTGCAGATGACGTCGTTGACGTTCACGGCGACGGCGTCCCAGCCGATGCTCTCGTAGCGGCCGACCGCTTGCGCGACCGCCGACTTGGAGCCGACGCCGTCCGTCGAGATCGCGAGCGAGAGGCGCTCGGTCAGCTTGAGGACGCTGGCGAAGAACCCGTTGGGCACCAGCGGCTCGCCGGCGCCCTCGCGGAAGCTCTCCGTCTCGCGGACGAACGCGAGGAGCGCGCGCAGACCGGCCTCGGCGGCCTTGGGATCGACGCCGGTGGCGGCGTATGTCAGCCGTTCTTTGGGGTCGGCCATCGAGCTACCCGATGGCGAGCGCGTCCGCGCCGCGCCGGTAGTTCCGAGATGTGAGCGCGGGGTCGCGGTTGACGAGCGGACGCTGGAACATCGGGTGGTACATGCTGCGGACCTCGTGCTCGAGCTGGTAGAGCACCTCCCCGCTTTCAAGATCGACGATGTCGGTGAAGCGGTACTGGTGCTCGTTGCTCTCCTCGGTCACGAGCCCACGCCCATCGAGCGCGGCGTGCGGGGAGGAGAAGTCGGCCAGGTAGATCGCCAGGTGGTGGCCGTCGTAGGCGGCGGGCGGCTCGCCGGTCTCTCGAAAGACCAGCGACTGGCCCCGCCCAACCTGGACGGACGCGGCGCTGCCGCCGTTCGCGTCGAGGGACGTGGATGCGCCGAACACGGTCTCGTAGAAGCGCGCGATGCCGGCCGCCGTGCCGGGCGCCACGTCGAACTCGATGTACGGCAGCCCCATCAGCGTCCCGCCGAACGCCTCGCTCGGGCCCGAGCAACGGAAGCGGTTGCCCCACGGCCCAGTGACGTCGATCGCCTCGTCTCCCCGGCTGTAGGCGAAAGCGGTGCCCGCCAGCCCCGGCTCGACGTTGCGCAGCCGCTCCTCGAGCCCGTCGAGGCTCGGCACGACCAGCCCGATGCGGCCGCGGACCGTCTGCGCCTCCTGGCGCGTCGGCAGGTGGAACTGCTGACGGCCCAGGTTCAGCCACATGTTCTCGAGCCCGACCGTCAGGTAGGGGTCGCGCGTGAAACCGAGGCCGACGACGTAGAAGAGGGTGGCGGTCTGCTGGTCGGGGATGGTCAGGTTCAGGTGGTCCAGCAAGACCACGTTCCCCATGTCCTCGTTGGCCCGCTCGTACGTCGCCATGGCGCGCCTCGGTCCCGGCTGAGATGTCCCCTTGGGGGGTGCTGGCATTATATCGCCGCGTGGCGCACCCGTGGGCGGCTTGGGTGCCAACATCCTTGACCCGGCTTCCGCGGCAAGCCGATAATGACCGCGTAACGAGGCATCCACACTGCCGCCCGCGTCCCGCCCCGAGCCCAGGGAGTCACCGCGAGCAACGATGTTCGGTAGCGTCGCCACAAGCACGCACTCCATCGACGACTACGTCCCGATCGTCGGGGACGACGCCGTGGCGGCGCTCCGGGAGCTCGCCGAGCCGCTGCGGGGCATCCGCGTGCTGCACCTCTCCTCACCCGGCGCAAGCGGCGCCGTGCGCAACCTCCTCCAGAGCTCGGTCCCGCTCCTGACCGACCTGGGCATCGAGGCGCACTGGCAGCAAGTCCGGGTTTCGAGCGAGTTCCAGGAGATGGACCACCAGCTGCGCCTCGCGCTGTCCGGGTACGCCGTTGACTGGCCCGCCAAGCTCGCGAACGCCTGGTGGCTGTTCAACCAATCCAACGCAGGCCTCTTCGATGAGGAGTTCGACGTCGTCGTCGTGCACCACACCGGCTCGGTCGGGCTGCACGCCGCGCTGACGCAGATGAACGGCCGTCCGCCGGCGGGCGCTTGGCTCTGGGACTCGCACCGCGACTACCGTGCCGCGCACCCGGATGCGTGGTCGCTCATACGGCGCCACGCGGACGACTTCGACGTCTCGATCTACGACTACAAGCCCTTCATCCGGCCCGACGCGCCAACGCGCCGCAAGGTGGTGATCCCTCCGGGTGTCGATCCACTCGGCCCGCGCTCACGGCAGGTGTCGGAGGAGGTGCGCGAGACGATCCTCGCGCAGCGCGGCGTGGACGTGACCAGGCCGCTCGTGGCACAGATCGTCTTGAGCACCCGCGATGACGACCCGCTGCGGGTGCTCGAAACGTACGAGCTGGCCAAGCGGGAAAGGCCGGATCTCCAGCTCGTCGTCGCCTATCTCCTCAGCGGGCCGGGACAGGGTGAATCCGTCGATGCGCTGCGCACGCGCGGGAGGAAGCTCGGGGACGTCGTGGTGCTCGGCGAGATGGACGGCGTCGGCAACGTGGAGGTCTGCGCGGTGCGCGACCAGGCGGCGGTCCTCCTGCACCAGGGACTCCCCCGGGGCATCTCGATCGAGCTCTTGGAAGAGATGTGGCAGTCCAAGCCCGTCGTCAGCAGCAAGAGCTCGGTCGCCGAGGCGGTGCTGACCCAACACCGGACCGGCATCCTCGCGGACACCCCCGCCGAGCAGGCCACGGCGGTCCTGCGGCTGCTCGCGAGCCCGGCCGTGGGCAGGCGGATCGGCGCCGCGGCCCACCGGCGCATCGCCGAGCACTACCTCGTGACCCGTTACCTCGCCGACTACCTCAAGCTATTCCAGCAGGTCCTGCACAGGACCCCGGAGCGGAGACGCTGATGCCCTCTCCCGTGTCCGTCACCCCGAAGTCCCTGGAGGAGTACCGCCGCCACGTTGGCGACCAGGTGATCGCCGAGATCGAAGAGCTCGCCCGCCCACTCCGCGGAGCCCGGGTGCTGCACCTCAACGCCACCGCGTTCGGAGGCGGCGTCGCGGAGCTTCTCAACAGCATCATCCCGCTCCTCCAGGACCTCGGCATCGAGGCCGAGTGGCAGGTGATCGACGCCCACGCGGAGTTCTTCAACGTCACCAAGAGCATGCACAACGCGATGCAGGGGATGTACATCCCCTGGAGCAACGCGATGGCCGACACGTGGCGCGAGGTGAACCAGGCCAACGCCGACGCCATCACGGAGCGCTACGACTACGTCTACGTCCACGACCCGCAGCCCGCGGGCCTCCTCCACTACGTGCGCCTGCGCGACGCCGGAGGCCTCGGCGCCAAGTGGATCTGGCGCTGCCACCTGGACACCACCGAGGCGCTGCCCGAGGTGTGGGACTTCCTGCGCGGGTACGTGGAGCTCTACGACGCCGCCGTGTTCACGATGGAGGGGTACGTGAAGACGCGGCTCGAGCCGCAGCTCGCCATCATACCGCCCGCCATCGACCCGACCAGCACCAAGAACACGCCGTTGCCCAAGGCCGTCGTGCGCGAGGTGCTCCAGCGCTACGAGATCGACCCCGACCGCCCGATCATCGCGCAGATCTCCCGGTTCGACCCGTGGAAGGACCCGCTTGGCGTCATCGACACCTACCGCATCCTCAAGGAGCGCCGGCCCGGCCTCCAGCTGCTCATGGTGGCCTCGATGGCCGACGACGACCCGGAGGCGTGGTCGTTCTACGAGCGGATCGTCCGGAAAGCCGGCGAGGACTACGACATCCACGTCCTCACGAACCTGAACGGCGTCGGGAACGTGGAGGTCAACTCCTTCCAGAGCGCCGCGGACGTCGTCATGCAGAAGTCCCTCCGCGAGGGCTTCGGCCTCGTGATCTCCGAGGCGCTGTGGAAGGGCAAGGCCTTCGTCGGCAGCTCCGCGGGCGGCATCCCCATGCAGCTCGACGGCGGCCGGGTCGGGCGCGTCGCGGACACCACCCAGGAGTTCGCCGACGCCATCGGCGACCTCTTGGACGACCCACCGGCACGCAAGGCGCTGGGCAAGGCGGCGAAGGAGCACGTGCGCGCCAACTACCTGACCACGCGCCTCCTGGCGGACCACCTGCGGCTGATGAACAGCCTCTCGCCGAACGGGCGGGCGCCGGCACCTCCCGCCAAGCGCGCCCCGGCCAGGCGCGTGCGGAGGGCCTAGCGTGGCCGGTACCGGCGCTGGTGGTCCGGGCGCTCCGCGGGGGCCCATCTTCTTGGGCATCGACCTCGGCGGCACGAAGGTCCTCGCCCTGGCCGCCGACGCCGCTGGAGCCGTGCTGGGACGGGCCGTCGCGTCCACGCCGGCTGACGACGGCCCGGACGCCATCGCCGACGCGCTCGCGTCCGCCGCGACCGGGGCGCTGGCCGACGGCGGCGTGCCCGATGCGCCCGTCCGCGCATTCGGCGTCGCGGCGGCGGGCGCCATCGACATCCGCAGCGGCACGATCGTGCACTCGCCGCACCTCCCCACCGCATCGCACATGCCGGTCGTCGCCATGCTCGGCGAGCGCCTCGGCGCGCCCGGCGTCATCGGGAACGACGCAAACCTCGCCGCGCTGGCGGAGCACCGGTACGGGGCCGGGCAGGACACCGACGACCTGCTTTTCATCACCGTCAGCACCGGGATCGGCGGCGGCATCATCTCCCGCGGCAAGCTGCTGCTCGGCGCGGAAGGATACGCGGGCGAGATCGGCCACATGACCATCGACGCCGGCGGCCCCCTCGCCAAGAGCACGACGCCGGGGGCTTGGGAGGCGCTGTGCTCCGGGACGGCGCTCGCGCGCATCGCCACGGAGCGCATCAACGCGGGCGAGCCGTCGTCGCTTGCCGCCGCGCTCGCCGACACCGGCACCGAGGCGCTCACGGCGCGCGACGTCTTCGCCGCGTACCACGAGGGCGACAAACTCGCCCAGTCGGTGATCGCCGACGGCGTGCGGCACATGGCCGTGGCCCTCACGAGCCTCGTCAACATACTCAACCCCGGCAAGATCATCATCGGCGGCGGCCTCTCGAACCAGTGGGACGACTACATCGCGCCCGCGGTGACGCTGATGCGCGAGCAGTCGTTCGCGGGCGTCGGCAAAGCGACGCCGGTCGTGCTCCCCGCGCTGGGAGCCGACGCCGGTGCCTATGGCGCCATAGCGCTGGCGCGCGAGGCCGCCGAGGAGGGCACGATTTAAGCGCCGGCGCCACGTTCTCACGAAGACGCAGCCGGCAGCAGAGCGCCTGCTCGTACTTCGAGAGCCTCAGCACGAGCGGTACAGTCGCCGTTACGCGTTCGAACAAAGCCCGCTCGCCCTGAGGCTCTCGAAGGGTGAGCGAGCGCCCGCCCTCCTCCACGCGAGTTCAGGCGCTCCTACGCATGCCCGGGACACGCTCGCCGTCATCCTCAACGTCGTGAAGGATCTCGACCCCGCATCGGGCTTCCCGACGGCCGATGGATGCATGGCAGTCCCGTGCCGGGGTATACTTGGCTTCGGCCTGCGCCCGCACGGGAGCGGGCCGGAAATTTGTTCCGCGCCCGTGCGGCCCATGCGCACGGAGGCGGCGGCTGGAGGGCCCCGTGCCCGCCTACGGTATCGTCGGCGCCCAGTGGGGCGACGAAGGCAAGGGGAAGGTCGTTGATTTCCTCGCCGAGAAGGCGGACATGATCGTCCGCTTCTCGGGCGGCAGCAACGCTGGCCACACCGTCATCAACGACAAGGGTAAGTTCGCGCTCCACCTGGTCCCCTCGGGCATCTTCTGGCCGCACGCCGACGCGGTCATCGGCCCCGGCGTCGTCGTCCACCCAGGGACCCTGCTCGAGGAGCTCCGCGGCCTCCAAGACCGCGGCGTCGACACGGCCAAGCTCTACCTGAGCGACCACGCCCACGTCGTCATGCCCTACCACATGCAGCTCGACCAGCTCGAGGAGGAGGCCCGCGGCGCCAAGGCCATCGGCACGACGGGGCGCGGCATCGGCCCCGCGTACGTCGACAAGATCGCACGCGTCGGCATCCGCGTCGGCGACCTGCTCGATGCGGACTACCTCAAGGGCCGGCTGGAAGCGGCCGTCAGCCAGAAGAACCAGGTGCTCACCAAGATCTACGGCGCCGAGCCCATCGACTTCGATGCGCTCCTCGCCGAGTGCCTCGAGCACGGCGAAGCGCTGCGACCCTACGTCACGTCGGTCGAAGCAAGGATCGAGCGGGCGCTCGCTAAAGGCGCTCACGTCCTCCTCGAAGGCGCTCAGGGCGCCATGCTGGACCTCGACCACGGCACGTACCCGTACGTCACGTCGTCGTCCGTCTCGATCGGCGGCGCGTGCACCGGCCTCGGCATCCCGCCGTCGGAGGTACGGGGCATCGTCGGTGTGTTCAAGGCCTATTCGACCCGCGTGGGCGCCGGGCCGCTGACGGCCGAGCTCGACGACGAGGTCGGCAGCAAGATCCGCGAGCTCGCCTGGGAGTACGGCACGACCACGGGGCGCCCGCGGCGCGTCGGCTGGTTCGACGGCGTCGCGGCGCGGTACAGCGCGTCCATCAACGGCTTCACCTCGTGCGTGCTGACGCGGCTCGACGTGCTCGACGGCATCTCGCCGGTCAAGGTCTGCGTCGCGTACGAGGCCGACGGCAAGCGGCTCACCTCGTTCCCGAGCCAGCTGCGCGTGCAGGAGGCCTGCCAGCCGGTCTGGGAGGAGCTGCCGGGGTGGACCGCGCCGACGGCCGGCGTGACGGACCGAGCGCAGCTCCCGCCCGAGGCGCTGGCCTACGTGGCGCGCATCGAGGAGCTCGTGCGTTGCCCCGTCGACCTGATCTCGACCGGGCCCAAGCGGGAAGAGAGCATCGTCGTCCGGCCCATCCTGCCGGACCGCGCCGTCTAGCAGCAACGAACAAGCGGAGGGGGCAGATGAAGATCGGATTCTTCAACGATTGGACGCTCGGCGTCGTCAAGGGAGACGACCGCATCGTGGACGTGAGCGAGACGCTCGGCGGCGTGCACGCGCACACGCCGCAGGACCTCATCACACTCGTCATCGAGAACTTCGAGCAGCTGCGTGACCCCTTCGAGAAGCTCGTGTCCGTCTCCAAAGGCGTGCCCATCGCGGAGGTCAGCATCCAGCCGCCGGTGCCTCGCCCCGGCAAGATTTTGTGCATGGCCGTGAATTATTTGGAGTTCGGCACGAGGCCCATGCCAGACATCGAGGCGTTCTTGAAGTCGTCGGACGTCGTCATCGGCGACGGCGACACGGTCTACCTGGACCCGGACTGCCCCGCGAAGATCTTCCACCACGAGGCGGAGCTCGCCGTCGTCATGGGCAAGGACTCCTACCAGGTCAAGCAGGCTGACGCCTACGACCACATCTTCGGCTACACGGGCTTCATCGACGTCTCCGCGCGCGGCTTCGAGCCGCAGGGCCGCACCAGTTTCTTCCAGGGCAAGTCGTGGGCGACCTTCGGCCCGATGGGCCCCTTCATCGTCACGAAGGACGAGGTGCCCGACCCACACAAGGTGAACATCCAGATCACCAACAACGACGAGCCCCGCCAGGGGTTCAGCACCGACGACATGGCCCACAAGATCCCCGAGTGCGTGGAGTTCGTCACCCGCATCACGCCGCTTGCGGCGGGTGACATCATCAGCACGGGGACGAACCACCAGGGCCTCGGCGCGCTCCAGGACGGCGACCGCATCACGCTCAACATCGACGTGATCGGCTCGCTGCACGTCACCGTCGAGGACCCGGCGAAGCGCGAGTGGCCGCGCGGCGTCGACGAGGCGATGGCCAATCGCATGCGAGGGCCCGCCAAGTAGCGCGCACCACTTGAGAACTCTTGGCCCGGCACTCACGTTGTCGCGGATGGTGCTATAGTGGCGCCACACTGCTGCTGTTATGGTGCCACGAAGATGCCATCCACGCTCTCCATCAAGAACATTCCCGACGACCTGCTCCAGCGACTGCGAAATCGGGCAAGCCACAACCACCGCTCACTCCAGGGCGAGCTGCTGGCCATGCTCGACCACTACGTGGGCTCTGCGCCGCTGAGCCTCACCGAGCTCTCCACACACATCCAGCGACTCGGCCTCGCGACCCACGGGGATTCCACGGCGATGGTGCGCGAGGACCGCGATGGCCGCTAGCGTCGCCGACGCGTCGGTCCTGGCCGCCCTCCTCTTCGACGAGCCGCGGCGCGCCGAGGCCGAAGAACTGCTCGCCGACGCAGACCTCTTCGAGCCGACCCTCCTGCCATACGAGCTCGCGAGCGTCGCCAGGAAGAAGATCCGGCTCGACCCGGAGCAGGAGGAGCCGGTGCTGCGCGCCCTCGAACTCCTCGCTGAAGTACCGTTCCGCTGGGTCGTCGTCGACCAGCATGAGTCGGTGCGCCTGGCGGTGCGGACCGGACTCACGACCTACGACGCCGCATACCTCTGGACTGCCCGCAGCGTGGGAGCCCAACTGGTAACCTTTGACGCTCGGCTTCAAGCAGCGGTCGGCGAGACCGAGGCCTAGGAACGAACAGTGTCCACAGCGAGCTCTCCCATCAAGGTCATCGTGCACGGCGCGGCAGGCCGCGTCGGCGCCGAGGTCGTGCGCGCGGTCCACGGCGCTTCCGGCATGACGCTGGCGGGCGCCGTCGACCGCATCGCGCAGGCCGACGTCCCGCCGCTGCCCGACGGCGTGCCGTACTACACGGACGTCCGCCAGGCGCTCGAGCACGCCTCGCCGGACGTCATCGTCGACTTCAGCGTGGCCTCGGCCTCGCTCCCGATGCTGCCGATCGCCATCGGCGCGGGCGCCCGGCCGGTCATCGGCACGACGGGCTTCTCCGACGAGCAGGTCTCGTACATCGACGCGCTCTGCCGCGAGCACAAGCTCGGCGGCGTCCTCGCGCCGAACTTCGCCATCGGCGCGGTCCTGCTCGCCAAGCTCGCGGCCATCGCGGCGCCGTACTTCGACTACGCCGACATCGCCGAGGAGCACCACGAGGCGAAGATCGACGCGCCGTCCGGCACCGCGCTCGGCCTCGCCAGGGCGCTCCACGAGGCGCACCCGGAGCGCTTCAGCCGCAACGAGCCGGAGCGCGAGCCGCTGGCCGGGACGCGGGGCGGCGACTACGAGGGCATCACGATCCACAGCGGCCGGATGCCCGGACGCATGGCGCACCACCAGGTGACGTTCGGCGGGCCGGGGCAGACGCTCACGCTGCGGCACGATACGATAGACCGCCAGTGCTACATGCCCGGCGTGCTCCTGGCCATCCGCAAGGTGGGGGAGCTCGAAGGGCTGACCGTCGGCCTCGACAAGCTCATGGGGATCTAGGGAAGAACCGTGCCAGACCCACGTGTCGTCATCGTCGGCGCGACCGGCGCCGTCGGACGCGTCGCGCTCCAGGTCCTCGAGGAGCGCCGCTTCCCGCTGGCGTCGCTGCGCCTCTGCGCCACCCCGCGCTCGTTCGGCAAGAAGCTCGCATTCCGTGGCCAGGACCTCGTCGTCGAGGAGGCGAACGCGGCCCTGTTCGCCGAGTGCGACCTCGCGTTCATCTCGGCCAGCACCGCCGCCAGCCGCGAGCTCGGGCGGCTCGCCGCCGACCAGGGCTGCGTCGTGATCGACGACAGCTCCGCCTACCGCATGGAGCCCGACGTGCCGCTGGTCGTGCCCGAGATCAACGGCGACGACGTCGGCTGGCACAAGGGCATCCTCTCGATCCCCAACTGCTCGACCACCCCGCTCGTGATGGCGCTGTGGCCGCTGCACCGCGTCAACCCCATCAAGCGCGTCACCGTGGCCACGTACCAGTCCGTCTCCGGCACGGGCGCCGCGGCGATGGCGGAGCTCGACGCGCAGGCGCGCGACGTGCTCGCGGGCAAGCAGCCGGCGGCCGAGGCCTACCCGCACCAGATCGCCTTCAACGTCCTGCCGCAGGTCGACGCCTTCTTGGACAGCGGCTACACGGTGGAGGAGCAGAAGATCGTCGACGAGACCCGCAAGATCATGCACGCGCCGGAGATCGCCATCTCGGCCACGTGCGTGCGCGTGCCCGTCGCCGTCAGCCACAGCGAGGCCGTGCACGTCGAGCTCGAGCGCCCGATGGGCCCGGACGAGGCGCGCGCGCTGCTCTCGGGCTTCGGGGGCGTCGTCGTGGTCGACGACCCCGCCACGTCCTCGTACCCGATGCCCATCGACGCGACGGGGAAGGACGACGTGTTCGTCGGCCGCATCCGCGCGGACGCATCGAACGAGGGCGGCCTCGTGATGTGGGTGGTCTCGGACAACCTGCGCAAGGGCGCCGCGACCAACGCGATCCAGATCGCGGAGGAGATCGTCAAGCGCGGCGCCTGGCTCCGCCAGCCCGTGTAGCGCCGTCAGCTGGGCGCTGCGGGGGAGGTGCCATCGTCTTCTGGATCAAGGTCGTTCTTGGGTTCGGCTTGGTGGTGGGTACGGGGCTGGTCCTCGCCATCGCGATTTGGAGCGGCTTGACAGAGGAACCCAGGGGCGATTGGGCGGAACGGATCCCCTCTGTGCTCCTCTACGTCGTACTCGTCTTGGCGGTCACCTCGACATTCGTCGCGATGGTGCGGGCCATGCGCCCTCCCCGACAGCGGGGAACGTGGCCGGACGATGAGTGGATGGATGACGAGTGAGTGAACAAAATCGTATCAGGGGTCGGTGGGAAGGTTGTGGTGGCCAGCGTTATGACTCATACGTAGCAAACTCACGTCACCATGCCTCCCCCAAGCCTTCCTTGACCGCACCCCCGCCCCCGCCCTAGCATGCCGCCACGACCACGACAGCCCCCGCGAGGTGCGCCATGGCGAAGCTCCGTCACATCGCCTTCATCTCACCCGAGCCCCCCAGGCTCTTCGACTACTACCACCACCTCTTCGGCCTCGAGGAGGTCCGCGTCAGTCCCTCGGGCTCCGTGCACGTGATCGACGGGCTGTTCAACCTGGCGTTCCTGGCGCAGCAGGCGACGACCTCCGACTCGATGAACACGCACCGCGCCGACGGCCACGAGCTCGATCAGTCCACCGGCATCGCGCACTACGGCTTCGCCGTCGAGGACATCGACGAGGCGCTGGCCCGCTTCGACGAGAGCATCCAGCGCGGCGAGAGCCCCCAGAACGGGCGCCCGGCCGAGGTGCGCATCGTCGACCCGTGGGGCAACCAGGTGGACCTCTCCTCCCGCGGCTTCCTCGGCCGCGAGGAGCGCAAGCTGCCGGGCATCCGCCACGTCGTCGTCCAGACCGACGCGCCGGACGAGGCCCGCGCCTTCTACCGCTCCTCGTTCGACCTGGCCGAGGTCCCAGCCCCCTCCGGCGGCGCGACGTACCTCTCGGACGGCGACATGACGATGCGCTTCACGGCCGAGCACACCATCGACCGCCCCGGCATCCAGTACTTCGGCGTGCAGATCGACGACTGGGAGGGCACGCGGGCCCGCTTCGCCTCGCTCGGCGAGGAGCTGGGCGACCCGCCGCCCGCGGGCTCGGAGCGCATGATGACCGACCCCGAGGGCAACCACTTCGCCGTCTCGCTGGAGGGCTGGGGCTAGCGCTCTCCTTGCCGCCACGGCCCTGCCCCGCTAGAGTTTGAGGGCAGGACTAGGGGGAAGGAGCGCACCGTGGTCGACATCGGCAGGCTCGTCACCGCCATGGTGACGCCCTTCGACCGCTCGGGCGAGGTCGACTACCCGCAGGCCAGGCGCCTGGCGAAAGCGCTCGTGGCGTCCGGCAGCGACGCGCTCGTCGTCACCGGGACCACCGGCGAGAACCCGGCGCTCTTCCACGAGGAGAACCACCGGCTGTGGGCCGAGGTGAAGGACGCCGTCGGCGACACGGCAGCGGTCATCGCGGGCTCCGGCACCAACGGCACCGGCGAGTCGATCGCGCTCGCGAAAGCGGCCGAGGAGGCGGGCGCCGACGCTCAGCTGTTGGTCGTGCCCTACTACAACAAGCCGCCGCAGGACGGGCTCTACGCCCACTTCAAGGCGATCGCGGAGGCTACGGCGCTGCCCTGCATCCTCTACAACGTGCCGAGCCGCACGATCACGAACATGACGGCGGAGACGACGCTGCGCCTGGCCCGCGACGTTCCGAACATCGTCGGCGTCAAGGAGGCCGGGGAGGTCGAGCAGGCGGCCGAGATCGTCGCCGGGGCGCCCGAGGGCTTCCGCGTCTGGAGCGGGAACGACAGCGACACGCTCCCGATGATGCAGCGCGGCGCCTACGGGGTCGTCAGCGTGGCGTCGCACCTCGTCGGACGGCAGATCAAGCGCATGGTGGAGCTCGCGGCGGCCGGGGATATGGCGGCCGCCGAAGCCGAGCACGAGCGG
>JACZSI010000152.1 GCA_022574265.1 Chloroflexota bacterium
TGGACCTAACCGAGACGCCGATGGGCGCGCGGCTGCTGCGCCGCTGGCTGGGCCAGCCTTTGTTGGACCTCGACGCGCTGCGCGAGCGCCACGAGGCGGTCGGCTGGCTGCACGAGGGCGGCGTCCGGCGACAGCGGCTCCAGGAGCGGCTGAAGGCGGTGGCGGACGTCGAGCGCGCGCTGCACCGCATCGGCGCGGGCGTTGCCATCCCGCGCGAGGTCGTCGCGCTGCGCCGCTCGCTCGAGCAGGTGCCAGCGCTCGCGGAGCTGGTGGGCGAGCCGGGCGGGCCGGCGTCGCTGGCCGCCGGCCTGGAGCCGTGCGAGGGCGTCGTGTCGCTGATCGCGGGCGCCATCGAGGACGAGCCGCAGGGCGACGTCGGCGGCGGGCACGTCGTGCGCGCCGGATTCTCAGCGGAGCTCGACGAGCTGCGCTCGGCCTCGCAGGACGCGCGCTCCTACATCGCGGGGCTGGAGCGGCGCGAGCGTGAGCGCACGGGCATCCCCAACCTCAAGGTCGGCTACAACAAGGTCTTCGGCTACTACCTGGAGGTCACGAACCCGCACCTGGCCCGCGTCCCGGAGGAGTACGTTCGTCGTCAGACCCTCACCAACGCCGAGCGCTACTACACCCCTGAGCTCAAGGAGTACGAGAGCCGCGTCCTGAACGCCGGCGAGCGCATGGAGGAGCTCGAAGGGGCGCTATACAAGGAGGTGTGCGGGCAGATCACGGCGTCGGCGGCCGAGGTCACGGCCACCGCCGATGCGCTGGCCACGCTCGATGTGCTTGTGGCGCTCGCGGAGGCGGCGGTCCGCCACGGCTACGTGCGCCCGGAGCTCGACGACGGCCCGGCGCTTGAAATCAGCGGCGGACGCCACCCGGTGGTCGAGCGCTTCCTGCCCAGCGGGTCGTTCGTGCCCAACGACACCGTGCTCTCGACCGACGACGAGCAGCTCGTGATCCTGACCGGCCCGAACATGGCCGGCAAGTCGACGTACCTGCGCCAGGTCGCCCTCATCGCGCTCATGGCCCAGATCGGCAGCTTCGTCCCGGCCGACCGGGCGCGCGTCGGGCTGGTGGACCGCATCTTCACGCGCGTCGGCATCCAGGACGACCTGGCGGCCGGGCAGTCGACGTTCATGGTGGAGATGGTCGAGACGGCGGCCATCCTGCACCAGGCGACCCGGCGCTCGCTCGTGATCCTCGACGAGATCGGCCGGGGCACCTCGACCTACGACGGGCTGTCGATCGCCCAAGCGGTGGCCGAGCACCTGCACAACGACCCGCACCTCGGCTGCCGCACGCTGTTCGCGACGCACTACCACGAGCTGACGCAGCTCGCTGAGCGGCTGCCGCGGGTGCGCAACTACAACGTGGTGGTCGCCGAGGAGGGCGGCGACGTGGTGTTCCTGCACCGCATCGCGCCCGGCGGCGCGGACCGCAGCTACGGGGTCTACGTCGCGCAGCTGGCCGGCCTGCCGAGGCCCGTGATCCAGCGTGCGCGCGACCTGCTGGCCTCGCACGAGGCCGAGCAGGCGGTCTCGGGCGGACGTCGCGGCCCGAAGAAGCGCCGCCTGCCGGGCGGGCCGGTGCAGGCCGACCTGGGGCTGTTCGCCGCGGCCGCCGAAGACCCGGCCGCGCTCGAAGCGCTGCGCTCGCTCGACCTCGACGCGCTCACGCCGATCGAGGCGCTCGTCAAGCTCGCCGAGCTCCAGCGGCAGGCGCGGGGGGAGTAGAAGTGCTCCGTTGCGCGCTTGGGTACAATCGACCCCGCGAGCGAGCGTAGGAGGTAGGCGATGGCCGACAAGCTGATCGACCCGCGGCTGATCGAGCGCGCGGCGCTGGACCCGGAGCTCGAGGAGCGCCCGGAGTTCCTCGGCGGGGCCTACAACCTCGTGGTGTGGAAGCCGAAGAGCGCCGAGCACGAGTACCTGCGCACGATGGCGCCGAAGGTCGCCGAGATGGCGACGGACTTCACGCTGCCGCTGCTCGACGGCGGCGAGGTGACGCTGTCGTCGCTGCGCGGCAAGCCGGTGATGATGGAGTTCGGCAGCGTCACCTGACCGCCCTGCGTGGCGGAGTCTCCGTCCATGGAGGATATGGCGAAGCGCTTCGCCGGCCGGGCGCACTTCCTGTTCGTCTACGTCCGCGAGGCGCACCCCGGCGAGGTCTACCCGCCGCACCAGTACATCGAGCAGAAGTTCCTGCACGCGGCCTCGTTCAAGGAGCACCTCGGCATCGAGCGGCCGATCGCGGTCGACTCGCTCTACGGCCGCGTGCACCGCATCTACGGCGGCGTGTCCAACATGAGCTGGATCATCGACCACACCGGCCACGTGGCCTTCCGCGCGGCGTGGACGGTCGCGGCCGACATCGAGGCGTCGCTCGAGGAGACGCTGCGCGTGCGCGAGCTGAGGCGCGAGGGCAAGCCGGTGTCCGTCTACTACCGCGAGATGACGGGCCTGCGGCCGTTGCGCGAGGCGCCCGAGGGTGACCAGCGCTTCCTGGGCGGCAAGGTGGCGGAGGAGCAGTTCGCGGCGGCGCGCCACCGGCTCGGACAGGCGGAGGAGCCGTCGGCCGGGTAGGGGCGCACGGCGTGCGCCCTAGCGCCGTTAGCTGATCGCCGCCCCACTCGCCCGTGATCGCCCAGGACGTCGTCGCCTCCTGCTACTCCGTGAGCCCCACCGTGCTTGGGACGAACAGCTCCTCGGGCGTCATCTCGCGGGCGGCGACGCCCTGGTCGTAGGCGTACGAGAGGAACTTCGAGATGACGTGGCGGTTCTTCTCGAGGCCGTAGACCCACGGGTCCTCTTCGAAGACCTCGTGCTGGTGCTCCAGGTAGTGGTCCTTCCAGACGAGGCTCACGCTGGCGTCGGACTCGATCCGCTGCTTGCTGAGCTCCTTCGCCTCCACGAACGTGTGGAACAGCGCCTCGGGCAGCTCGGGGTGCGCCTCGATGACGGACGTGCGCAGCGCGATGGCGTGCATGATGGGGTAGATGCCCGTCCGGCCGAAGTATGCGGCCTCGGCGGCCGGGAAGTCGGGGACGAGCCTCCTGAGCCGCCCGCCGTTCTCCGGCGGTATGCGCGTGGTGCAGAGCGCGTCGACCTCGCCTTCGAGGAGCGCGATCTTGGTGACGTCCTGCGCCTCGCCGCCGCGCTCGGTCACCCAGCGCAGGACGGCGCCGTCGCGCGGCGCGAGCTCCTCGCCCGGCTTCGGCGCCCAGTGGTGCATCGAGCCGTAGTACCAGGAGGTGTCGGCCGGCGAGAGGCCGTACTCGTCCACGAGCATCCCGCGCATCCAGACGCCCGCCGTGAAGACGACGCGCGGGAAGGCGACCCGCTTGCCGTTCAGGCTCTCGGGGCCGGCGAGGTCGGCGTTGGCGTCGCAGAACATGTAGCCGTGGCGGAACATGCGGTAGGGGAAGATGGGGATCGCGAGGAAGTCGTTCTGTCCTCGGGAGGTGTAGTAGACCACCTCCGCGAGGGACATCTCGGCGGCGTCGAAGTCGCCGTTGAAGAGCCCGGTGAAGATGTCGGCCGGGTTGGTCTTGACGATCGGGCGGAGGTCCACGCCGGGGACCGAGAGCTCGCCTTGGAGGACCGGCGCGGTGCGGTCGTAGAGACGGGCGGCTAGTGTCAGTGGGTACGTCATTCGCGCCTCCCCGGGCTTTGGATCAGATCTGCGCCCTTGCTACCCCGGCGTCGCTGCTCGACAGACCTTTCGACCATCCCCCGTCCCCCTTCCTCGCCAGGAAGGGGGTGATAAAGCCAATGACGGGGGACACCCCCGCGCCCCCGGCAGAGGGGCAGAGCCCCTCTGCACACCCCGTCCGGCCTCGTCATTCCGGCGAAGGCCGGAACCCAGAGAAGGGCTGTCTGGATCCAGGCTTTCGCCGGGATGACGATCCTTGCTTGCGAGGCGCCGGACTCGCTATGCCTTCCCGTCAGCCGACAACTGCCGCGCGCCCCTCTTATGGGTCCAGGGCTGTGCCCTGGCTAGCTGACCAGCACGCCCGCCTCGGCCGGAGGCATGTCGAAGATCTTGGCGTCGCCGTAGTCGGGGGAGACC
>JACZSI010000153.1 GCA_022574265.1 Chloroflexota bacterium
TTCTTCGTCGCCTTCCGCGACACCCAAGGCCGTCTCGGGCTGCTCGACGCCCGCTGCCCCCACCGGGGCGCGGACCTCTCCTTCGGCCTGAACGAGGACGGCGGGCTGCGGTGCGCGCAGTGCGCGTGGAAGTTCGACGTCGAGGGCAACATCCTCGATCTGCCCATGGAGCCCGAGGACAGCCCGCTGTGGAAGGAGGCCACCGCCCCGGCGTTCAAGATCCGGGACTACGGCGGCCTCGTCTGGGCCTACGTCGGGCCGCAGGACGACGTCCCCGACCTGCCGGAATTCGAGTGGACGCGCGTCCCAGCCGACCAGCGGTACCTCTCGCGCTTCGCGGTCGAGTGCAACTACATGCAGGGCGTCGAGGGCGGGCTGGACGCGGCCCGCGTCAACGCGCTCGCCGCGGCGGAGACGGGCGAGGTCGCGAGCCTGGGAGACGACGATGAGCCCGCGCACACCGTGCGGGCCATGGCCACCGACTACGGCCTCATCGTCGGCACCGCGCTCGACGCGGACGGCGAAGCGCCGCTGGACGTGCAGGTCACGCACTGGCTCATGCCCTTCTACACAACCGCCCCGGCCGACCGCAAGGGCGTCCTCGAAGGGTTGGCGTGGGTGCCGATCGACGACGAGAGCACGATGGCGTTCGCCGTCACCTACGACCCCAAGCGCCCGCTCAGCAAGCGGCTGCTGGCCGACATCCGCCGCGGCAAGCGCATCCACCCGCAGCTCGCCGAGGGCACCTTCCGGCGCAAGCGCAACAAGGACAACGGCTACTCCGGCAGCGCCAAGTCCACCTTCGCGCCGTTCGCCTCGCGCTTCACCTCCACCTTCGAGCTCGCCGTGGCGTGTCAGGAGACGATGGGCACGATCGTCGACCGCTCGGCCGAGACGCTCGGCGCGAACGATGCGGCGGTCGAGTCCGCGCGTAAGCTGCTGATGACCGCGGCCGTCGATCTGATGGAGGGCACGGTGCCGGTCATCGTCCACCACGGCGAGGCCTATCGCGTGCGGTCCTACGCCGCCACGGTCGAGCGCGGCAAGCGCTTCGACGAGGACGAGAGCGTCCGCGCGGGCGTCGCCGCGCAGGTGTGATTGCCGGCTGACGACATCCACATCAGGGTGAGGGCGCACGCCGTGCGCCCCTACATGGTGACGAAATGGGCGCCTGGAACCGGCCGTTCGCCCGTAGGGGCGCATGGCATGCGCCCGCCCGCTACCCCCCGGCGACGGCCGGGTACAGGCGCTGCACGTTCTCGCGCACCAGCTTGCGCAGCGTGTCCATCGGCAGGTGGCCCAGGTTCTGCTCCAGCAGCTCGCGTGAGTGCGGCCACGACGAGTTCGGGTGCGGGTAGTCCGTCGACCACATGCAGTTGTCGGCGCCCCACCACGACAGCAGCTGGCCGCCGACGGCGTCGTGGAAGAACGTCGCGTGCACCTGGCGCTCGAAGTACTCGGACGGGAGCGCCTCCAGCGGCACCGGCCGGTCCGTGCGGAAGCGCTTGAAGTAGTAGTCCCACTGCTGGAGGACGAACGGCATCCAGCCGATCTCGCTCTCGACGATGACGAGCTGCAGACGGGGGAACCGCTCGAGCACGCCCGAGAAGATGATGTCCATCAGCGAGTTCGTGATGCCGAGGAGCTTGAGGTTGACGGAGCCGCGGTGCGCCTCGATGGGGCTCCCGCGGTCCAGGCCCACCGCGCTGTAGTCGAACCCCGTCAGGATGTGCAGGTTGATGGGCATGTCCAGAGACTGGGCCGCCTCCCAGAGCGGGTCGTAGTGGTCCGACGTGAAAGGCAGGTCGGGGTGGGGGACCTGCCAGACGAGCCCGCCGATCATCCCGCCCTGCTTGCACCGCTCGAGCTCGCGGACCGCGTTCTTGATGTTGTAGGTCGGGAGGCATGCGATGCCGAAGAGCCGGTCCGCCGCGACGGAGCAGTAGCCCATCAGCCAGTCGTTGTAGAGCTCGAACGCGGCCTCCTGGGCCTCGGCGTCCTCCATGCTGAACAGCTTCAGGCCCAGCGTCGGGTAGAGGACCTCGGCGCTCACGCCGTCCTCGGTCATCTCGCGGATGCGCTCCGCCGGGTCGAAGCCGCCGGGGCGCGGCTTGTTCAGCGTGCCCTGCGAGTGGGCGGCCATCTCGCGGCGGGGCTGGAACTCCGGCGTGCGGCCGGCCAGCGTGGCCGGTAGCCCCTTCTTCCAGAACTCGTGGTCCTCCGTCACGTGCGAGTCGGCCGAGATCAGCAGACCGTCGGTGATGTTCGCCGTCGAGGTCTCGAGCTCCTGCTGCGTCGTGCTCATGGGTCCCTCCTGCCGCCCGCCGTCCTAGCCGCCGAAGAACACGCCGGGGATCGGCACGCGGTTGCCGCGCTTGTTGCCGGGGTGGTCGCCGGGGAACGGCTGGCCCGCGTAGTCGATCCGGTCGTCGCCCGTCTTGGGTCCTCCGTCGGTCTCCCCTGCGAAGCGCAGCATCACCAGGTTGCCCTCGCCGGTGCTCTGGAACCAGTAGTAGCAGCCAGCGGGGAGCAGTATGCCCTGGTAGGGACCGAGGACCGTCGTCTGACCGTGCTCGTCGAAGAACGTCGCCTCGCCGCTGACGACGAAGAAGCCGTGGTCCTGCTTCGTATGCGTGTGGAGCGCGTTCTCGCCGCCCTCGGCGTAGAGCTTGGCCGTCACCGTGAGCGCGTCGGTGTGCGCGATGACGTCCGTCGTGCGCCCCTCGGACAGCAGCTCCTGCGCCTTGAGGTCGAAGAACTGGGCCTTGGGAGCGACCTTGGTCGCCATGACACCCTCCTCGCCCACCCGGTCTTGGGCCGATGCTACCACGCTGCCGCGCGTGGTGAAACGCGGCCTAGCGCCGGCGCGCGCTGCCACCGATGGGCAGCGTGATGGCGCCTTGGGCCATCGCCAGCGGCGTGAACACGGCCCACAGCAGCGGTAGGCGGAGCTCGGCGAGGTCCGGGCCGCGGACCAGCGCGTAGCCGAGCCCAGGCGCCAGGACGACGAGCGCCCCGACGGCCGCACCGGCGGCTACGGCGCGAGGGCCCACCGCGCCCGCGCCCCACGCGATACCGGTGAGGAAGGGGACCATGAAGGCCCCGACGAGCCAGAGGGAGGCGCCCCAGTCGCCGACCCACTCGTCGAGCAGCGAGAGGGACGCGACGCCGGCCGCGCCCATCGCGACGACCCCGAGCGTGCCCCAGACCGTGCGTTTCAAGACACTCGCCTTGCTCCTGTGGCGCAGGTGCCACGCGGCCCTTTCGACCATCCCCCCGTCCCCTTCCCTGGCCAGGAAGGGGGCGATAAAACCGGATACGGGGGACACCCCCGTGCCCCCGGCAAAAGGGCTTCGCCCCTCTGCACTCTCCATCTGGTGCTGGGGAGGCGGCGAGTCACAGCCAGCACTCGTGAGTTAAGACTGTGCCCCGGCCGGCCACGCATGGTACCATCGCTGCGCTCTTTGCTGAGGCCCATCGCGCCTCGCCGTCCCGGCCCTTCGCGCCTGGGACTCTCATCCCACCCCGGTGAGGCGTCGCGTTGGCCCAGAGCCCCGTTACAACTTCCCCTGAGACGATCCCCGCCATCATCGAGCGGGCGCTCTCCGGTGCCGTGCTCTCGGCCGCCGACGGCTACGCGCTCATCGGCGCGAGCGGCCCGGAGCTGACGGCGGTGATGCGCGCGGCAAGCGAGATGAACGCGGCCGCGCGCCCGCACCGGCGCGTGACGTACTCCCGCAAGGTCTTCCTGCCGCTCACGAACCTTTGCCGGGACCGGTGTGCGTACTGCACCTTCGTGAAGGGCCCGAAGCAGCGGGGCGCGCACACCATGACGCCGGACGAGGTCCTCTCGGTCGCGCGCCGGGGGGCCGAGCTCGGCTGCAAGGAGGCGCTGATCAGCCTTGGCGACCACCCGGAGTGGCGCCACCCGGAGATGACCGCGACGCTCGAACGGCTCGGCTACGGCTCGACGCCGGAGTACGTCGCCGCGATCTCGAAGCTCGTGCTCGAAGAGACGGGCCTGCTGCCCCACACCAACTGCGGCCTGCTGAGCCGCGACGAGAT
>JACZSI010000154.1 GCA_022574265.1 Chloroflexota bacterium
GGTCAGCTGCACGATCTGGATCGAGAACGGCGCGGGCACGAAGACGACGACTGGGCGGGCGGTCGTCGCGCTGCCGTCGCGCTAGAGCGGCACTGCGCGCCGGCCAGAGGACGAGATCCTTCGCCCGCCTACGGCGGCCTCAGGATGACAGCCACGGCACGCTGTCATGCTGAACGCAGTGAAGCATCTCGCAGCCCGTCCGCCCATCACTTCAGCTCGCCCGGCCGCCCTTGGGTGCGGCGCTCGCGCTCTGGTCGAGCTTGACCTGCCCATCCGCCTCCCACTCCGCGCGCGTGAGCTCCATCAGGATGAAGTCGTGTCCGCCGCGGCGGTCGGGGCCCTTCTCGCGGAAGCCGCAGCCAAGGAAGGCCCTGCGGGCGCGGGCGTTCCAAGCGAGCGTGTGCAGATACAGCCGGTTCATGGCCGGCATCTTGAAGCACTCCTCCACCAACAAGAGGAACGCCTCGCGGCCGTAGCCGCCGTTCCAGTACCGGCGGTCGCCCACCAGGATGCCGAGCTCGCACTGCCCGTTGACGGTGTCGATGTCGTACACCATGCAGTTGCCGATGTGGAGGCCGTCGAGCGTATCCACGGCGTAGCGCCGCACCCAGGGAAGCTCCGCCCCGAACTCGTGCTCGTAGTCCTTGTGGAAGGCATCGAACGGCTGCCGTAGCACCACGGCGGCGTCCAGCTCCGCCAGCTCCGGGTCCGTTCGCCAGCGGTAGTCCTCCTCGGCGTCCTCGATGCGCTTCTTGCGCAGCACGATCTTGCGCCCGTGGGCGATCTCGTCGCTCACGGCGTGCCGCTCTTTTGCGCAGCGAGGGCGTCGAGGGCCCGGCCGACGACCTCGGCCTCGCTCGGGTAGGTGAGCGTCGCGGGCACCGCCGAGGCCGGGAACCACTCGACGACGTCGAACTCGGGGTCGTGGTCGTCCA
The DNA here is from genome assembly GCA_022574265.1 of Chloroflexota bacterium. Classification (GTDB taxonomy): domain Bacteria; phylum Chloroflexota; class Dehalococcoidia; order Lucifugimonadales; family Australimonadaceae; genus JADFRC01. The sequence continues at coordinate 936 of JACZSI010000154.1, forward strand.
CCGAGCCGCCGCGCGGCGCCATCAGGTAGAAGTAGACACGCTTGTGGACGCGCTCGCCGGGGAGGGTGAACCAGTACTCGATGTGGCCGAGGGGCGCCTCGATCTCCACTTCGAGGCCGGTCTCCTCGCGCACCTCGCGGAGTGCCGTCTGCTCGAGCGTCTCGCCGGCGTCCGGCGTGCCCTTGGGCAGCGCCCAGAGGCCGGTGCGGCGGCCGCAGAGCGCCAGCTCCACGCCTCCGTCCCGCACGCGGTAGACGACTCCGCCGCAGGAGACCGCGGAGGTCACGCGCTCAGCCAAGCCGGTCGCTGACCTTGGGGAAGGAGTGCTCTTCCTTGTCCATCTCCGCGAGGCGGAGTGTCTCGCTGGCGGCCTCGATCACGCTCGCGTCCTCGTCGCCTGCCGAGATGCCACGGAGCAGCTTCTTGGCGCTCGCGCCGCCGATCATGCCGAGGGCGAGGACGGCGGCGAGGGCGACCTCGACGTCGGTGTCGTCGACGAGGCCGGCGAGGTGGGAGACGGACTCCTTCTCCCCGACCTCACGCGCCGCGTTCGCGGCCTCGTAGCGCATGGCGGGGTCGCCGTCGCGCATCTCGGTGTGGATGGCCGGGAGCCAGGTGAGCTCGCCGGTGCGGCCCATGGCGCAGAGCGCGCTCTGACGGAGCTTGGGCTCATCGCTCTCGTACGCGCGGCGTATCAGGCCGGGGAGCTCGGGCGTCGCGAAGGCCGCGACGGCCTCCAGCGCCCGGCGGCGGACGGCCAGGGGCTCGTCCTCGTTGCCGAGGGCGTCCATGAGCGAGCGGTAGACGCACGTAGCGTCGCGCTCCACGAGCTTGCCGGCGGCGGCGAGGACCGCGAAGTGTCCGAGCACGAGGGCGGCCGTGGCGCGGACGCGCTCGTCAACATCATCGCTCAGGAGGGCCGTCAGCTTCGGGATCGTCCGCCGGTCGCCGGACTCCCACAGGCCGCTCACGGCCTGTTCGCGCACGGCGGCGTCGGGGTCGGCGAGGGCGGCGTCGTAGACGGCGCCGAAGTCGAGCTCGCAGTTGTCGTCCGCGAGCTCGATGAGCATGCTCAGTATCTGGCAGCGCCGGGCCGTGTCGATCTCGGCCCAGCGGCTCCGCAGCTCGTCGCGCTCGTCGTCGAGCAGGCCGCTGAGCTGCGTCAGCTCCGAGGACTTGAGCTCCCGCGCGCTGTCGGCGAGTGAGTCGATGGAGGGGGAGAGCGTCACGGCGAGGCCTGCGCGCTCACGGAGACGTTGGCGAGCGCGATGGACGGTACGTAGAGGCCACCGCGCACCCAACGCCCGTCACTGCCGACGGCCGCGAGGTCGTTGAGCGCGGTGTAGGCGTTGCCCGAGATCATCGTGTTCTTGACCCGGCCGACGATGCGTCCGTTCTCGACCTTGTATCCCAGCAGGACGTTCGCGTTGAAGTCGCCTCCCAGGACGTTGCTCTGGCCGGCTCCGAGCAGCCGCTCCACCACGAGGCCCTCCTTGGTGCCCTCGATCATCGCTTCCAGGCTCGTGTCGCCGTCCCCAACGAGCAGCACGCCGGGGCCGGGGCCGGGGAGCGAGCCGACGCCGCGCTCGCCGCTGCCGGTGCTCTTGGTGCCGGCGCGGCCGGCGGTCTGGAGGTCGTAGAGGAACATCGAGGCGACCCCCGCCGCGATCAGCGGGAGGCGGCGGCTGGGGACGCCCTCGTCGTCGCTCATGCGGCTCCCCGGTATGTGGGGGAGCGTCGAGTCGTCGGTCAGGCTGAAGCGCTCGTCGACGATCCGCTCGCCGAGGCGCTCGGCCAGGGGGGAGGTGCCCTGCTGGACGGTCTTGCCGTTCAAGCCAGCGAGCAGCGGGCCGAGCAGCACGCTCGAAACGGCGGTCGGCAGCAGGATGACGGGCATCGTCTTCGTCTCGACGGTGGCGATGTCCTTCGCCCACTCGAGCTGGCGGATGATGGACGCGACGATCTCCGACGGGTCGCCGATCGGGCTGATGCTCGAGAGCGAGTCGGAGGTGAACAGCATGTCGTCGCCGTTGATGACCGTGCCCTGGAACCCCACCCGGAAGCTCGAGCGCCGGTAGGAGAACCGGCCGCCGCGGCTGTTGACGAGCGCGATCGTCGAGGTGGAGCGCGAGACGCCGCCCTCGACCTGCACCTCGCCGGAGTAGGCGCGCAGCTCGTCGACGACGCGCTGGCCGAGCGCCGTCATCTCCTCGAGCGTCACGCTCTCGCTCAGGGCGTCGTACACGGGCACGTCGGGATAGTCGCCGGGGCCGGGGAACTCGAAAGCGGCCTCGGCGCCGAAGGGCGCCGTTTCGAGCGCCGCCGCGACCACGCCGTCGACATCGCTCAGGTCCGACGTGGAGCTGAAGCCGACGCGGCCGTCCTTCACGATGCGGACCGCGAGCGCCGCCGACTCGGAGGAGTCGACCTCTTTGAGGGCGTTGGCCTCGAAGCCCACGGGCGTGCTCTCCGAGGAGACGAAGAAGACCTCAACCTCGTCCGCCTCCCGGCGCGCCCGCTCCAAGACCTGTTCGGCCGTTGCGCTGAGGCTGGTTCCGGTAACGATGGCTACGCCCCCCCGATCAGGCAACGCTGGATGCGAATATGGGGGCTCCCGTTGGAGACAGGCAGCGGGCTCTGGCCGGCCTTGCCGCAGCCGCCGCCCTCGTTCATGTCCAGGTCGTTGGCGATGCCGTCGATGTTCTCCAGCGTCGTGAACACGTTGCCGGAGAGCATCACCGGCCGGCAGAGCTCCTCCACCCGGCCGTTGCGGATGCGGTAGGCCTCGCCGGCGGAGAAGGTGAACATCTCCATGCTGGTCATGCCGCCGTACCAGTTCTTGACGTAGAGCCCGTCCTCGATCCCCGCGAAGAGGTCGTCCACGGTGGACTCGCCCGGCACGATGAAGGTGTTGGTCATGCGCACGATGGGCGCGAAGCGGTAGTTGATCGCGCGCGCGTTGCCCGTGGGCCGCTCGCCGAGCTTGGCGGCGGTCTCGCGCGAGTGCAGCCGCCCGACCAGCACGCCCTCGCGGATCAGGTCGGTCTCCCCTCCCTTCACGCCCTCGTCGTCGTAGAGGTACGACCCCCGGAGCGTGGGCCGCGGGATCGTCGCGCCGTCCTTGACG
>JACZSI010000155.1 GCA_022574265.1 Chloroflexota bacterium
TCGGCCGCTGGCCAGGGGGCGTCGAGAACAGCGACGCTTCCTCCGCGCTCATCGTGACGGTCTCGCCGCGCAGGCACGCCTCGACCACCGGCTTGATGGCTTTGCCCGAGCCGCCGGCGAAGTCGTAGCCGGGGCCGAATAGCTGCGCGTAGCGGATGATGACGACGCTCATGTCGTAGAGCTTGGCGTAGTCGTTGCACAGCAGCTCGGCGGCGACCTTGCAGCTCGTGTAGGGGTCGGGGGTGATGGCGATGCCGCCGGTGCCCGCGGACTCCGCGTACTGGCGTCCGGTGGCCATGGTCTTGCCGGTGCTCACGTGCACCACGCGCTGGACGCCGAGGGTGCGCGCGGCCTCGAGCACGTTGAGCGTGCCCATCACCATGAGCTGGGCCGCGGCGTAGGGGCGCTCGAAGGCGGCGCCGGTCAGGAAGCTGGCGGTGTGCAGGATGCGCTCGACCGAATGCGCCTCGACCGCGCGCATGATGTCCGGCGCGGACGTGAGGTCGCCGCGGACGAGGTCCACGCGGTCCAGGACGTCCGTGAGGAGGTCGGTCCTGAGCGCGATGTCGAAGGCGACCACGCGGTGGCCCTGCTCGACGGCATGGCGGACGGCGAAGGAGCCTGCGAGGCCGCAGCCTCCGGTGACGAGGATGTTCACGGCGGCACCTCCGGTGGGGCGTGTGGCGAGGGGGATAGCACTGGGCGTGTGGGATGTCAAATGGCAGCCTATCGACCGCGCGAGCGGGTAACGCGCCATAGGCTGTTGATGGGTTCCCGTTCGCCCTGAGGCTCTCGAAGGGCGGACCCGGGCTTGTTGCAACCGGGGGTTCGTGGTTCGAGTGCCTCACCACGAACGGGAACCGGTGAGGCTCTGCCTCACCTGAGCCCGTCAAACGGCCCCCGACCGCGCTCGCTTGACACGCGCTGGGCTGCTCTCTACGCTCGCCGCGCCTCAGACCGCACGAGGGAGGTCACGCATGGCGACGACGAGCAAGCAGCAGACCGAGGCTCCGGCCGAGCGGCAGCGCGCGCCGTCGCCCTACGAGAAGTGGATCGCGTCCACCGGCGTGCCGGTCCATCGCGGGTACTTCGTCGAGGACGTCCGCACGCTCGAGCTCGGCCCGTGGCCGGAGCGCGAGTGCGACGCCGCGTTCCTGGCGCTGACGGGCCAGGAGGGCATCTCCGAGGCCCGCGTGACGGAGATCGCGCCAGCCAAGACGCTGCCGCCCCTGCGCTACGCGCTGGACGAGATCACGTACGTGGTCGAGGGCCGTGGCATGACGACGGTCTGGCCCGGCGAGAACGGTCCGAAGAGGACCTTCGAGTGGGAAAAGCACAGCATGTTCATGGTCCCACGAGGCTTCAACTATCAGCTCACGAACTCCTCGGGCACGACGCCCGTGCGGCTGCTCCACTACAACTACATGCCGATCGCGATGAACATCGTGCCCGACCCCAAATTCTTCTTCGAGAGCGACTACGTGAACCCGGAGGTCCTCGCCGAAGGCGACCTCTACTCCGAGGCGACGGCGGTTTCTCGCAACGACCCTCGGGGAGCCGACCGCGTGTGGTGGTACGGGCGCTTCTTCCCGGACATGCGCGCGTGGGACAAGCTGCACACCTACCAGGAGCGCGGCGCCGGCGGCCACCGCGTCGGGGTCGTTTTCTCCGGCTCCCAGATGTGGAGCCACATGTCGGTGTTCCCCGTGGGTACCTATAAGAAGGCGCACCGGCACGGTCCGGGCGTGGTGATCATCATCCCAGCTGGCGAGGGGTACTCCATCATGTGGCCCGAAGGCGGCGAGCGCATCGTCATACCCTGGCACGAGGCGAGCGTGTTCGTCCCGCCCAGCCGCTGGTTCCACCAGCACTTCAACGTCGGCGGCGAGCCGGCGCGCTACCTGGCGTTCCACGCGGTGCGCGGCATCGGCGGCGAGCGGGTGGTAGACCGAGCGGCCGACCAGATCGAGTACCCGGACGAGGAGACGTTCGTGCGGGAGAAGTTCGAGGCGGAGCTTGCCCAGCGCGGCCTCAAGAGCCTGATGCCCGAGCAGGCCTACACGGACCCGAGCTACCAGTTCGGGTACGAGATAGCGGGGGACTAGAGCCGCCGGTCCCGCCTCCTTAGGAAGCGGGCAGCGGATGCGCGGGCGCCGATGGCGGCCTTGATGCGGCCGTCGTGGCGCCCTCCGGGGCCACGATCTCGAGCGAGCCGCCCTGCCACTGGCAGAGCTGGATGGCCGCGTCCGGGAGGCCGGACGGCGTGAAGCGCAGCGTGCCCATGACGGTGTCGAACGAGGAGCGCAGCAGGTGCTCGCGCAGGGTGTCGCTGTCACAGGTGCCGGTCTCGCCGACGGCCTGCTCGAGCACCTGGCAGCAGGCGTAGCCACCCGCCGAGTGGTACTCGGGCGCCGATCCGAACGCGGCCTCGAAGCTCTTTGCGAACGCGACCGATGTCGGACTGCGGTCCGACCACACCCAGCTGCCGCGCATGAACACGCCGTCGATGGCGTCGCCCAGCTCCTCGGCGTCGCGGGGCGACGGGTTGTCGGACAGCCATAGCTGCGTCGGCCCGAAGCCTGCCTGCTGCGCGGCGCGGACCGACTCGTGCCGGGGCTTGTCGGGGCGGGTGTGGTCGAGCCCGACGAGCACGACGTCGGGACCGGCGGCCCGGGCGCGCCGCATCAGGTCCGGATAGTCGACGGGCGGGTCGCCGATCGCCTCGTCGAAGACCAGGTCGATGCCGAGCTCCGCGGCGTAGTGCCGCGTCCCGAGGGCGACGGCGTTGCCGATGCGCATGTCGGTATAGACGAGCGCGGCCCTGGGGCGCTGGCCCTCGTGCGCCAGGCGGCTGACCATCTCCAGGAAGCCCTTGGGGTAGTCGAAGTCGCTGCCGGACCAGCAGAGGAAGAGGTAGCGGCGGCCCTTGCGGAAGAGCTCGTGCGAGCTGCCGCTGCCCTGGAGGAGCAGGCGGCCAGCCGCCTCCACCACCGGCGCGGCCCCGTCCGTGAGGTTGGAATGGCACGGCCCGAGCAGCAGGTCGACGTGGTCGTCGTCGATCAGGCGGCGGTAGTTCTCGGCGGTGGCCTTGGGCTCGCTGCCGTCGTCGTACACGGTGAGGCGCACGGGGCGTCCGAGCAGTCCGCCGCGGGCGTTGACGGCATCGAGCCACAGGTCGTAGGCGCGGCTGTAGTAGACGCCGGCGGAGCGCGCGTAGCGGCCGGTCCGCGGGAGGCTGACGCCGATTACGATGTCGTTGGTGGTGCTCACGCCTCGCCGAGGAAGCGTTGGGCGTTGTCCCACATGAGCTTCTTCATCGAGGCCGGCGGGATGCTCTTCCAGCCGGTGACGCGCGTGGGGGAGTCGGGGAACTCGCACTCGGCGTGGGGGTAGTCCGAGGCGTACATCAAGATGTCGTCGCCCAGGAAGTCCATGACCATCTTGATCATGTCCTCGTCCTCGACCATCTCGATGCTGGCGAAGAACTGCCCGCCGGTGACGTAGTCGGTGATCTTGCGCTTGAGGTCGGCGGTGAAGCCGACGTAGTGGACCTGGTCCTCCATCCGCCGCACCCAGAAGGGGAGCCAGCCGACGCCCGACTCCAGGATGCCGAGCCGCAGGTTGGGGTAGCGGTCCAGGATGCCGCCGCCGATGAACGAGGCCATGAACTTCATGGCGCCCCACGGGTGCGAGCAGAGGCGCGCCAGGTAGCGGTTGTCGTCCATGTCCTTGTAGCCGGGGAAGTACGGCGGCACCCACGTCATGCTGTGGTGGATGATGGCCAGGTTCTTGTCGGCCGCCGCCTTCCAGAAGGGCTCGAGCTGCGGGTGGTCGAGCGGCTGGCCGGGGCCGGGGTACGGCCACACGCCGGACGCCCACGGCTTGTCGCCCCACGCGTGGATCTCGGCGACCGACTCCTCGATGGCGGTGCCCGAGACGACGAGGTGCGCCTTGAACCGGTCGGGGTGCGCGCTGCAGTAGTCGTCGACGAACCGGTGGTAGGCGCGGATCAGCCCCATCTCGAGCGCGGGGTCGCCCAGGGCCGAGACGCCGAT
>JACZSI010000156.1 GCA_022574265.1 Chloroflexota bacterium
CATGCCGCTGGCCGCGGGGATCGCCATCGACCGCCTCGGCGACGGGTACACCGGCGTGGCGGCCGTGCTGTTCTTCATCGCTGGCATGTATCTGGTATCCAGCTATCTGATGTTCATGGTGCACATGCCCCGCCTCCAGGGCGTTCTGGGCAGCGGCCTCCAGAACATCGTCGCAGGCATGCGCTACGTGCGTTCCAATCACGTCTTCTGGTTCCTGCTGCTCATGGCATACGTGTGGGGATTCTTCGGCCAGTCGTACACCGTCCTTCTGCCGGTCTTCGCATCCGCGATCGACGAGGAGTCGTCGGGCGTCATCCTCGGGACGCTGTTCTCGATCAGCGGTCTCGGGGGGATCATCGGGGCGCTCGTCGGCGGCGGGCCGCGATCGCTGCCGAGGCCGGGGCTCGTCATCGTGGCGATGGGCGTCGCGTTCGGCGCTGCCCTGGCGGGCTTCGCCTTCAGCCCGTGGTATGCGCTGACGCTTTTCCTGCTGATGCTGGCCTCGATGAGCCATCAGATCTTCGGCGTCACGGCCCAGAGCATCCTGCAGCGCAGGGTCGACGACGAGTACCGGGGCCGCGTCATGGGCCTGTGGGGGATGCAATTCTCGGTGCTGCACTCGCTCGGCAACCTCCAGATCGGCGCGCTGGCGCTCTTCCTGGGCGCACCAGCGGCCGTGGCGATCGCCGGAGCCCTCGTGGCCGCTTTCGCCGTCTTCGTGGCAGGGTCCGACCGGCGGATCCGCGCCCTGCGGCACGACCCGAGCCCGGAGGCGGAGGACGCCACGGCGACGCCTCCGGAGCGTGAAGGCGCATGATCGAGGCCGTCTTCCTCGACTTCTACGGCACGCTCGTCAAGTGGGCGCCCGACGCCGAGGAGATGCAGCGCGACGCCGCCGCGGCCGAGGGGCTGGCGGTCGACCCCGCGGCGGTCGCTCGCGCCTACCCCGCCGCCAACGCGTACATGAACGAGGAGAACGCGCGGTCGCGGATCGCCGCGCGCTCGGGCGAGGACCGCGCGCGGTTCTTCGCCGAGTACGAGCGCCGGCTCCTGGCGGCGGCCGGCTACGACGTGGACGTGGCGCTCGCTGGGCGGATCTGGGCTCGCGTGCAGGCGGCGCAGAAGGAGCTAGCGCCGTTCGACGACGCCGTGCCAGCGCTCCAAGCGCTCCGCGAGGCGGGACTGAAGCTCGGCGTCGTCTCGAACATGGGCCGCGAGCTCGCGTCGATCTTGGAGCACCTTGGCTTGGCGGCGCACCTCGATAGCTGGATGTCCAGCGAGGAGGCCGGCGTTGCGAAGCCGCACGCCGCGATCTTCAAGGCGGCGCTCGATCAGGCCGGCGTGCGTGCGGACGCCGCGCTCTTCATCGGCGACAGCTACGAGTCCGACGTGCTCGGCGCGCAGGACGCGGGGATGCCGGCAGCCCTGCTGCTGCGCGACCTCGAAGCGGCGGCGCCGCCGGGCTGCGCCGTCGTGCGCACGCTGGGCGAGGTGCTCGGCCACGCGCGGGGCCTCGGTTTGCAGCCGGGGCGTGCATGAAAGGACTAGCGCTCCGTGGGGATGCGTGTGGTAAGCTGGCGTCAGCGGCAACGAGGCCGCTGCGTTCATTCTCTCCCCCCCTGTGTCCCGATGGCCTATCAGGTCTATTTCGCCGACCTCACCGAAGAGAACCACTCGCTGGTCCTCGCCCTGCTCCGCTTGAAGGAGGAATCCGGAAAGCTGGAGCCGAGCGAGGTTGAGCTCCTGGCGAAGCTGCGCGAGGAAGCCGCGGCGCTGCCGCAGTCGATATTCCCCGAGCCGCCTCCGCAAGCGGTGCAGCAGCGCCAGGGACAACGGCGGTCCTTCTCGCGGCGCGGCTCCGGCAACGGCCGCGGCCACCAGGGCAACGGCGACCGCGGCTAGCCCTCACGCGGAAGGCCCGCTCCTAGCTCTGGGCCTCCGGCATCCGCTGCTGGAACGCTTCGATCCCCGCCAACACCTCGAGCAACGACTGCGCCCACGGCGTGTCCGCGGACTCCGGCAGGTGGACCTGCTGGTTGCCGACCGTCACGCCGTTCCCCACCGCCCGCTGAAGCGCCAGCCGCGCGCCGCCGGCCTCCTCGACCAGCTTGATCTCGATGCTCCCGCGCTTGCGCACGACCGACGCGACGCCGGCCAGCTTCGCCAGCACGCGCACGCGCACCCCGTAGAGCAGGTGGTGGAGCTCCTCCGGCAGCTGCTTCCCGAAGCGGTCCTCGAACTCCCTCGGCAGGTCCTCGACCTCCTCGACGGTGCGTACCTTGGCGAGCCGCTGGTACATCGCCATCCGCGTCGGCATGTGTGGGACCAGGTCGTCGGGGATCGACGCCGGCAGACCGAGGTCGATCAGCGGCTCCGCCGCCGTCCGCGCGGGTTCCGGGCCCATGCCGGTCGCCGCGCGGATGTCCTCGACCGCCTCGGCGAGCAGGCGCGTGTAGAGGTCGAAGCCGACGGCGTGGATCTGGCCGCTCTGCTCGGCGCCCAGCAGGTTCCCCGCCCCCCTGATCTCCAGGTCCTTCATGGCGATGCGGAAGCCCGCGCCCAGCTCCGTCGCGGCCACGATCGTCTCGAGGCGCCGCCGCGCCGTGTCCGACAGCCGCCGGCCGCGCTCGACCAGCAGGTAGGCGTACGCCCGCTGCGACCGGCGGCCGATGCGCCCGCGCAGCTGATAGAGCTGCGCGAGGCCCAGGCGGTCGGCGCGGTCGACGATCAGCGTGTTCACGCCGGGGATGTCGAGGCCCGACTCGATGATGGTCGTGCACACCAGCACGTCGGCGCCGCCCGCGCCGAACTCCTCCATCACGTCCGACAGCCGCTCCTCGGGCATGCGTCCGTGTGCGACGAGCACGCGCGCGTCCGGCACCAGCTCGCGGAGCTTCGCGGCGGCAGCCTCGATGGTCTTCACGCGGTTGTGCAGGTAGTAGACCTGCCCGCCGCGGTCGAGCTCGCGCTGGACCGCCTCCCGCACGAGGTCGTCGGACGCTTCGGCGAGGTAGGTCTTGATCGGCAGCCGCTCCTCCGGCGGCGTCTCGATGGTCGAGATGTCGCGGATGCCGGCGAGCGCCATGTGGAGCGTGCGCGGGATGGGCGTCGCCGTGAGCGTGAGCACGTCGACCTCTCGCCGCAGCTCCTTGAGCCGCTCCTTGTGACCGACGCCGAAGCGGTGCTCCTCGTCAACGACGATCAGGCCGAGGTCCTTGAAGCCAACGTCGGCCTGCACCAGCCGGTGCGTGCCGATGACGATGTCCACCTCGCCCGTCTTGAGCCGCGCGATGACCTCGTCCTGCTCACGGTCGGTCCGGAAGCGGCTGAGCACCTCGACCGTCACCGGGTAGGGCGCGAGGCGCTCGGTGAACGTCTCGTAGTGCTGCTGGGCGAGGATGGTGGTAGGCACGAGAACGGCGACCTGCTTGCCGGCGAGGACCGTCTTGAACGCCGCCCGCAGCGCGACCTCCGTCTTGCCGTAGCCGACGTCGCCGCACACCAGACGGTCCATCGGCTTCGCGCTCTCGAGATCGGCCTTGACGTCCTCGATGGCGAGCTGTTGGTCCGCCGTCTCGACGAAGGGGAATGCGTCCTCCATCTCGCGTTGCCACGGCATGTCGGGCTCGTGCGCGAACCCCTCCGCGACCTCGCGCGCCGCATAAAGCGCCAGCAGGTCGACGGCGAGCTTCTTCGTGGCCTCGCGTGCCCGGGACACGGCGCGGCCCCACTCCTGCGTGCCGAGGCGCGTGAGGCTCGGCTCGTCCTCGCCGCCGCCCACGTACGGGGTCAGCCGGTCGAGGTGCTCCATCGGCACATAGAGCTTGTCGCCGTCGGCGTACTCGAGCGTCAGGAACTCGCTCTCGGTCCCGCCCGAGGCGGTGCGCACCGTGGTCCCACCGAAGCGGGCGATGCCGTGCTCCACGTGCACGACGAGCTGGCCGGGGCTCAGCTCGTCGACCGTGACGGTGCGCAGCTTCGCCGGATGACGCCGGGGACGCGCGGCCCGGCGCTTG
>JACZSI010000157.1 GCA_022574265.1 Chloroflexota bacterium
CAACGCCGCCGCGGTTCCCCCGCCGCACCGGCATCCCGGCGAAGCGGCCGCTGGCATAGGGTTGCTGCTGTCCACCGAGTGCGGCCCCGTTCGTCCTGAGGCACTCGAAGGACGGACGGAAGGCGGCTTGCGTGCAGGCCGCCTTGGTGGTCCAACGACCTGCCCTGAGCTTGCCGAAGGGGCCGAGCCCCTCTGCCGGGGGCACGGGGGTGTCCCCCGTATGCAGCAGTTATCACCCCCTTCCTGGCGAGAGCCTGCCCTGAGCCTGTCGAAGGGAAGGGGGATGGGGGATGGTCGAAACCGCCGGAAGGCACCGGCGCCACGGATGCGCTGCGGTAGTTCTGCCGTCAGGCCCCTTCAGCGCGGAACGGCTGGGCAGGTATGCTTGAGCGCGATGAGGTCGTTGGAGACGTGACCGAAGCTGACCAGACAACCGCCGCAATCGCCGGGAGCGACCTCTCGCTGCGGCGCAAGCTCCTGTCCCCACGGACGGCCCTCTCCTTCGTGGTGCTGGCGGCGATCATGCTGCTGCTCGTCACCCGCTTCGACATCGCCTGGAGCGAGACGTGGGAGGCGGTACGCACCATCAACCTCGGTTGGTACGCCGCGGCCGTCGCCGTGCACTACCTGACGTTCCTCTTCCGCGGCGCCCGCTGGCGGCTCCTGCTGGCGAACGCGGCCCGAGGCGACGAGTCGCCTCCGCCCCTCCCCTCGGTGCTGCACGCGGGCCGCATCATCCTCATGAGCTGGTTCGTGAACTCCATCGCCTGGTTCCGCATGGGCGACGCCTACCGCGCCTACGTCTATTCCAACGAGAGCGGAGCGAGCTTCGCCCGCAGTGCCGGGACGGTGCTGGCGGACCGGCTGATCGACCTCACCGTGGTCGTCACGCTGATGGTCGCCGGCATCGCGGTGCTGCTGATCGGCGGGCAGGTGCGTCCGCCGCTGCTGCTCGTGCTGGCGGCCGGTGCCCTGCTCGTCGCCGTCGCCGGAGCGCTGCTCGTCATGCGGCTGACGCGCCGGTGGGTCGCCCCCAAGCTCCCCGCGCGGATCGAAAGCGTGTACCACCGCTTCCACGAGGGCACGATGGGCAGCTTCGGCCGGATGCCGCTCGTCTTCGGGCTGGGCCTGGCGGGCTGGATGTGCGAGGTCGGCCGGCTCTTCCTCGTCGTCAAGGCACTCGAGGTCTCGGTCGCCCTCGGCCTCGTCCTCTTCGTGCCCATGGCCAATGGCCTGCTCTCGGCCATCCCGCTCACGCCCGGCGGCCTGGGGATCGTCGAGACCGGCGTCAGCGGCCTGCTCCAGCTCGAGCTGACGGTGGAGACTGCCCTGGCCGTCGCGCTCGTTGATCGCACGATCAGCTATCTCAGCATCATCCTCACCGGCGGCGCGGCGTTCGCGGCCCGTCAGCTCCGCTCCACCAGCCGCGCTCCCGCGGCACCTGAAGGCGCGTAGGCAGGAGGCGCACGCATGGCTCAGAAGGACACCGTCGGCGTGGTCGGCACGGGCATCATGGGAGCGCCCATGGCCGTGAACCTGGCCAAGGCGGGATACGACGTCGTCGCCTACAACCGCACGCCCGCCAAGGCCGAGGCGCTCGTCGGCGACGGCGTCCGCGTCGCGCGCTCGATCGCCGAGGTCGGGGCCGCCGCGCCCATCGTCATCACGATGGTCCCGGACACGCCGGACGTGTTGGACGTCGTGGAGGGGCCAGATGGGCTCGCGGCGTCGATGGCGGCGGGCTCGGTGCTCATCGACATGAGCACGATCGCGCCCGGCGCCACCCGTGAGCTGGCGGCCCGCCTCGCCGAGCGCGGCATCGCGATGCTCGACGCGCCCGTCAGCGGCGGGTCGTGGGGCGCGCAGCAGGCGACGCTGACCATCATGGCCGGCGGCGAGCAAGAGGTGTTCGACCGCTGCCTCCCCGTCTTCGAGGCCTTGGGGAAGAACGTGACGCTGATGGGCCCTTCCGGCATGGGGCAGACCACGAAGCTCGTGAATCAGATCCTGGTCGCCGGCACCTGCTCGGCCGTGGCCGAGGCGCTGGTCTTCGCCGCGGCCCACGGCGCCGACCTGCTCAAGACCATCGAGGCCGTCGGCGGCGGCGCGGCCGCGTCGTGGCAGCTGGCCAACCTGGGCCCGCGCATGGTCAACGGCGACTTCGCGCCGGGCTTCATGGTCAAGCTCCAGCAGAAGGACCTGCGCCTGGTGCTGGAATCGGCGCAGGAGAAGCACGTCCCGCTGGCCGTGACCTCGATCGCGCGCGCCTACTACACCGCGCTCGAAGCCGACGGCCTCGGCGAGGAGGGCACGCAGGCGCTCATCAAGGCCGTCGAGCGCCCGGCCGGACTCGAAGCGCGGCAGCGGGCATGAGCACGCCGCCCACCGCACGAGGCGTCCGCCACTACGCCGTCATCTTCCTCGCGTTCGGCGTGACGGGCGGGCTGACGGTGTTCCTGAGCCGGCTCCTTCTCAACGAGCTGCTCGGCTTGGACGGCTCGCTCCTCTCAGGCCCGTGGTCGTACCGGCTCATCTACCTGGCACTCATCCCGCCCGTCTACTCGGCCACCCTGATGGCGGTGGGCACGCTCATGGGCAAGCGCGCCTTCTTCCAGCGCCGCGTCGTGCGGCTGTGGGGATGGGCGCTGCCGGCGAGCCTCAAACGGTGAGCGCCATCGAGGCTCTGAGCGAGACGTTCCGAGCGTGTGAAATGGAGACGGCATGCCCTCAGATGTCGTGATCGTCAGCGGCGCTCGTACCCCCATCGGCCGCCTGGGCGGCGCGTTCAAGGACATGCGCGGCTCCGACCTCGGCGCCGTCGCCATCCGCGCCGCCGTGGAGCGCGCCGGCATCGCGCCCGAGCACGTCGACGAGGTCATCATGGGCAACGTGCTCCAAGCGGCCGAGTCGGGCTACGCCGCCCGCCGCGCGGCGCTCGCGGCCGGCCTGCCGGACACGGTCCCGGCGATGACGGTCAACCGCGCCTGCTCCTCCGGCCTGGAGGCGGTCAACCTGGCCGTCCAGTCGATCGCGACCGGCGAGTCGGAGATCGTGGTCGCAGGCGGGCTTGAGAGCATGAGCCAGGCGCCGCACCTGCTCATGGGGCACCGCTTCGACGGCCCGCGCATGGGCGACGTGGCCCTCACCGACAGCCTCCAGATGGGGCTGAGCTGCCCCGTCTACGACTACCACATGGGCGTGACGGCCGAGAACGTCGCCGAGCGCTTCGAGGTCGGCCGCGTGGCGCAGGACGAGCTGGCCGTCGAGAGCCACCGCCGCGCCGTCGCCGCGCAGGCCGCCGGCCGCTTCGACGCCCAGATCGTCCCCGTCGCCGTCCCGCAGCGGCGCGGCGCCCCGGTCGAGGTCTCGAAGGACGAGCACCCGCGCGCCGACACGAGCCTCGAAGCGCTCGCCAAGCTCCCGGCCGCCTTCAAGGACGGGGGCACCGTGACGGCGGGCAACTCCGCGGGCGTCAACGACGCGGCCGCGGCGGTGGTCGTGATGTCCGCCGAGCGCGCCACGGCTGAGGGCGTAACGCCTCGACTGCGGTGGATCGCGCGCGGCGTCGCGGGCGTCGATCCGGCCATCATGGGCACGGGACCGGTCCCGGCGACGCGCAAGGTGCTCGCCAAGACGGGCATCGCGCTCGACGACATCGACGTGATCGAGCTCAACGAAGCCTTCGCCGCCCAGGCCGTCTACGTGATCCGCGAGCTGGGCCTCGACGCCGAGAAGACGAACCCCAACGGCAGCGGCATCTCGCTCGGGCACCCCCTCGGCGCGACCGGCGCGATCATGGTGGTCAAGCTGATGGAGGAGCTGGAGCGCCGCGGCGGGCGCTTCGGCCTGGCGACGCTCTGCGTCGGCGGCGGCCAGGGCGTGGCGACGCTCTTCGAGCGCGTGGGCTAACGGGCATCCAGTTTGCTGGCAAAACAGTTTGCAGCAAATCTTGACAGCAGGATTGCTGTTTTATAGCGTAGTCGTCACCGGTCCCGGC
>JACZSI010000158.1 GCA_022574265.1 Chloroflexota bacterium
CGCCGCCGTACTCGACCCAGTAGGTGTCGAGCAGCATCGTCGACTTGAGCGGCAGCACGAAGTAGGAGAAGGCCATCACGGTGACGTTGTCCTTCGGGTACTTCGTGCGGATCAGCGTGTCCAGCGCGAGGCCGACCCGCTGCCCGGCCTGGAAGTAGCCGCTCCACATCATCGATGCGCTCATGTCCAGCGCGATCACCGTCGAGCACTGCGACATGCCGTGCGTCTGGTTGATCTCGAAGTCCTCCGGCTTGATGTGCACGGGCGTGCCCGGCCCCTCGCGGAGCACCGCGTTGGTGACGGTCTTGAGCGTGTTGAGGTGGAACGGGTCGCCGAAGACCCACGGCTTCGTCTCGTCGATCTGCTCGATGCCGATGCCGGTGCGCTCCCGGTCGTGGTCGCCGATCCTGCCCTCGTTCATCTGGCTGAAGATGGTCTTGAGCGCCTTCTCGCCGATCTTGCGGATGGCCTGGGGGGTGAGCTCCCAGCCCTGGCCCTTGCGCTGGATGAAGCCGGCCTCCTCCAGCCGCTTCGTGAGCTCCTGGAGCTCCTCGGCGTAACGCTTCGACTCCTCGCCGAGCAGCCGGCCGACCTCGTCGGCGTCGACGCGGCCCGCGTCGTTGTAGCGGATGGCCTCCCGCATCTGGTCCTCGAGCTCTTCGAGGCTGTTGAGCTCGCCCATCATCCGCAGCGCCTCTTGGAGCGTCACCGGCTCGTCGCCGGAGAAGAGGAAGCGGTTGGGGTCGCTCATGCTGCCGGGGTTCAGCCGCTCCATGTTCTGCGCCAGCTCGAAGAGGTCCCACTGGAGGTGGTGGTCGCGCAGCAGCCCCTCCATCAGCTGGCTGAGCTCGTCGCGCATCTCCGAGGGCATGGAGTTGAGCAGCGTCTGCATCTGCTGCATCTGGGCCTGCATGTGCTCCATCAGCTGGGCGAAGGTCTCGATGCCCTCCGGGAAGAGGTGGCCCCACTTCGCCATGAACTCCGTGATGTCGGGCTCCTCGCCCCTGAGCTTCTCTTGGATCAGCTTGTTGAGGTCGGTCACCATCTGCTGGATCTCGCGCAACTGCTCCGGGGTCATGTTTTCGAGGCCCTGCTGCATGCCCTTGAAGTAGTTCTGCAGCACCTGCTGCTGGAGCATCTGGAGCAGCTCCTCGAACTGCTGGCGCGCCTCGGGGTCCAGGAAGTCGTAGTCGCGCAGCTCCTTGATGCGCCCGCCGACGTTGGACGGCAGACGGTCGAGCTGCTCCAGCCGCTTCTCGGCGAGCTTGCGGAAGAGGTCCTCCAGCGCGGCGTCCCCCGGCTCCCCGGTGCCCTGGCCCTGCCCGGACTCGTCGCCTTGCGGTGCGTCTCCCTCGGCCGCATCCGCTGCCGGCGCGGCCTTCGGGCCCATCTCGTCGAGCCGCTGGGCGATGCTCCCGCGCTCCTTGGCCAGGATGTCCTCGAGCCGCTCGGCCAAGTCGTCGAACATCGACGTCAGGTCGTACCGCTCGAGGTTGCGCTCGCGGGCCGCCCGGAGGCGGTCGCGGAGCTCCTCGAGGCCCATCATGCGGCGCCCCCGCTCGAAGTCGGCGCCGTGCCGCATCATGCGGCGCAGCACCGAGCTCAGGTCGCCGCCCTCCAGGATCTGCTCGGAGAGCTCGTCGATGAGCTCCTGGGAGGACACATCGACGTCCTGGGTGCCGTCCCACCGGGAGTAGAGGTAATGGACCATGATCTCCAGCCTCGGATCGCCTCACGGTCGAGTCTAGTGCAACGGCGCCACGATACGCCAGCGCTCCGGCGGCCTCCGGCGCGCGATGCGGCGGTGGGGCGGTCGCATGGCTATAATGCGACCCGTCTTCGGGAACGAGGGCGGCGCGGGCGCGGCGCCTCAAGGCTCAGCAGGAGGGGCAGTCATGACCACCACGACCGACCGGTACGACCTGTGGACCCTCACGCCCTTCGAGCAGTGGCTGAAGGACGAGGGAGTCCACATCGTCACGGACCAGCTGATCCGCGACGTCTACAGCGTCGAGACCAAGCCGTGGGAGCGCACCGGCTGCTCGGCCGCGATCCTCGACCTCACGCAGGAGCCCACCGAGGGCGCGCTCATCAACACGCAGGGCGTGACGCGCTACATCTACGACATCCCGCCCGGCGGCAAGTTCAACGCCGAGCGGCACATGTACGAGGAGATCTTCTTCGTGCTCAAGGGCCGAGGCGCCACCACCGTCTGGGTCGACGACGACGGCCCGAAGCACACCTTCGAATGGAAGGAGGGCAGCGTCTTCTCGATCCCGCTGAACGCCTGGCACGAGATCTACAACGGCCAGGGCGACGATACCGCGCGCCTTTATGCGGCCAGCAGCGCGCCCACCGCCTTCAACCTCTACGCGAGCCCCGAGTTCGTCTTCAACTGCCCCGTGAGCTTCCCGGACCGGTTCAACCCGACGGACGAGCAGTACTTCAGCGGCAAGTCGACCAAGCTGGCGGACCGGTTCATGCAGACGAACTTCATCGCCGACGTGAACGCCGTCTCACTCGACCGGTGGCGGGCCCGCGGCCCCGGCGCCAACATGATGATCCTGATGGCAGGCGGGCACTTCATCTGCCACGTCTCGGAGTTCCCAGCGGGCACGTACAAAAAGGCCCACACCCAGCCCCCGATGGGACGCGGCCGGGCCGCCGGGCTCGGCCTCCCCACGAGCACGGCGTACCTCTTCCTCAACGGCGAGGGGTACGACCTCCAGTGGGACGTCGGCGTCACGCCGGGCGAGGGCGTGCCCTTCGAGCGGCTGGACTACGGCGCCGGCACGCTCATGACCCCCGGCAGCAGCTACCACCAGCACTTCAACCTGAGCAAGGAGCCGAGCCGCTACGTCGTCTTCCGCTACGGCAACCCGCGGTACACCGGCGCCGGCTCCAAGCGGCAGAGCGACACCGGCGGCCTCAACATCGAGTGGAAGGACGAGGACCCAGCGGTCCTCAAGATGTTCAACGAGGAGCTGGCGAAGCGCGGCTCGGAGCCCTTCGTGCCCACGGAGTCGGAGGCCAAGGACTAGCGCTGCGCGACGGCCTTGGGCTCCGGCAGGTCCAGGATGCCGATGTACGGCAGGTTGCGGTAGCGCCCGCCGTAGTCCAGCCCGTAGCCGATGACGAAGGAGTCGGGCACCTCGAAGCCGATGTAGTCCACCGGGACGTCGGCCACGCGCCGGACCGACTTGTCCAGCAGCGTGCACACCCGCACGCTCGCCGGGCCCATGCCGTCGAGGTGCTTCAGCAGGTAGCGCAGCGTGAGGCCCGTGTCCACGATGTCCTCGACCAGGATGACGTGGCGCCCCTTGAGGTCGGTGGTGACGTCGCGGAGGACCTCGATCGCGTCCTCGCGCTCCTCGCCGTAGTGCGATATCTCCATGAACTCGATCTGCAGGGGCAGGTCGATGTGGCGCATCAGGTCCGCCATGAAGACGACGACGCCGCGGAGCACGCCGATCAGGACCGGCTCGGTGCCCTTGTACTCCTCCGTTAGCTGCGCCCCGAGCTCCTTCACCCGCTTCTGGATCTGCTCCTCGGAGAAGAGGATGCGCTCGGGGCCGCGGTCGGTGACGTCGGCCAGCGGGCCGAAGCCGTACTTGCCCATCAGGCGCATCAGGTCGCGCCGGTAGAGCAGCTGTATGTTGACCTCGGGGTAGAGCTCCTGGACGTGGCGCATCTTGCGGTTCTTCTGCGTCACCAGGTTCTGCTTCATCGTCGTCAGCTCGAAGTACTGGTCGTACTCCGGCAGGTAGAAGTCCGGGGTGTGCATCTCGACCACGCGGTTGCCTTCCCACCGCAGCGGGAAGGAGCGTGGCTCGTAGAGGTAGGGGATGCGGTAGTAGTCGAGCAGCTCGGCGAACTCGCGCTCGCTCGGGTGCATGAAGGAGATGTCGGCGGTGACGGCGTACCCGATGCTGGGCTCGCGCGCCGGTGCCGGGACCTGCCGCGCCGGTGCCGGCTGCTCCTGTCCGTTGCCGG
>JACZSI010000159.1 GCA_022574265.1 Chloroflexota bacterium
ACCTCGAGCACGCCGCGGGCGGCGAGCATGCGGCACTCCTCGACCAGCTCCTCGAGGGGCCGCGAGACCTCACGTCCGCGCCGGTACGGGATGATGCAGAAGGTGCAGAACTTGTCGCACCCGTGGATGATCGGCACGTGGGCGGTGACGTTCGGATGGCCGGGGACGAACGGCCCGACGCAACCGTCGGGGTCGACGCCGGCCTTGTCGCCGACCATACGGATGAGCGGCTCGAACTGCTGGGGCTGCATGAAGACGTCGACGTACGGGAACCGGGCCATCAGCTCGTCGCGCTTCGGGCCGACCATGCACCCCATGAGCGCGAGGGTCTTGTCCGGGTTGCGCTCCTTCCACGGCTTGAGGCTCGTGAGCATGCCGACGACGCGGTCCTCGGCGTTCTGCCGGACGACGCAGGAATTGAGGATGATGACGTCGGCGTCTTTGGCCGTGGGCGTCCATTCGAGGCCGAGCTGCTCGAGGCCGGCGCCGAGCCGCTCGGAATCGGCCTTGTTCATCTGACAGCCGACGGTCCAGACGTGGTAGCTGCTCATCGGCGGCCCTTGAGCAGCCCTTCAACCGGCACCAGCCGTTGCCCCAGCGGGTCCACCGACATGCCGAACAGCTCGAGCGTCACGGCCCCCAGCAGCGGGGCCGCATCGTCAGGCCCGAACACGACGAGCACGGTTCTCTCCCTACCGTCCAGGCCTGCGACGACCTCACCGAGGTCGTACTCCACGACCCGTTCGTCCGCGAGTCGAAACGACATGCGGTCCTTGCGTACGACACCCATCCGCTGGAGCAGTTGCGCGGGGAGGACCGCATAGGTCGAGCCAGTATCGACTAGCGCGTCGACGCTCTCCGACCCACCGGTGGGCCCCTGCACGGTCAAAGCGACGCTGAACGTTCCCATCGCCTTCCCCTGTCGAGGATGGCGGAGGGAGCGGGATTCGAACCCGCGTGGGCCTTTCAGCCCTCCCGCTTAGCAGGCGGGTGCACTAGGCCACTATGCGACCCCTCCGACCAGGCTAGGAGCATACCAGAGCCCGCGGCCACCGGCAGACGCCCGGCGCTACAATACGCCCCGCCCGTCACCGCGAGGAGCACCCCATGCCCGACCTGAGCCCCGAAGAGGTCCGCGCCCAGCTGCGGGCGCTCGGCCTCGCACCCCTCGACGATGACGACCTCGCCGAGGTCACGCACCGCATCAACGCCATCAACGAGTCGGTCCTCGCCCTCGAGCATCCCGACGCCGACAGCATCGAGCCGCTGCCGGTCTTCTGGCTGACCGAGGAGCAGCCGTAGCATGGCGAACGACCCCACGCTCGCCTCGGCCGCAGCGCAGTCGGCGCTGATCGCGCGCGGCGAGCTCTCGCCCGTCGAGCTGACGCAGGCCTACCTCGAGCGCGCAGGGAAGCTCGCGCGGCTCAACGCCTACATCACGCTGGACCCCGACGGCGCGCTCAAGGCCGCCCGCGACGCCGAGGCCGAGCTCGCCCGCGGAAGCTCGCGCGGCCCGCTCCACGGGCTGCCCGTCGCGGTCAAGGACCAGCTCGACGCCAAGGGCTTGCGGACGACGCTCGGCGGGAAGATCGTCGACTACGTGGCGACGGAGGACGCGAGCGCCGTCGCACGGCTGCGCGAGGCGGGCGCGGTGATCCTCGGCAAGCTCAACATGAGCGAGTACGCGCTCGGCGGGAGCATCGAGCACCCCTTCGGCGTGCCCCACAACCCGTGGGACGAGGAGCGCCAGGCCGGCCAGTCCAGCTCCGGCTCGGGCGTCGCGGTCGCCGCGTCGCTCTGCGCGGCAGCCCTCGGCGGCGACACCGCCGGGTCCATCCGCAGTCCGTCGGCCTGGTGCGGCATCGTCGGCCTGCGCCCCACCTGGGGCCGCGTGAGCCGCCGCGGCGCGTTCCCGATGGCGTGGTCCATGGACACGGTCGGCCCGATGGCCAAGACGGTGGAGGACGCGGCGCTGGTGTTCCAGGCGATCGCCGGTCACGACCCCCGCGATCCGTATACGTCACGACGGCCCGTCGAGCCCATCGACTGGACGCCGGAGCAGGGCCTCGGAGGGCTGCGCGTGGGGCTCGTGCGCGAGAGCATCGACGGTGGCGCGGCCGGCGACGAGGTGGCGGCCGCCGTGCATGCCGCGCTCGGCGTGCTCCGCGAGGCGGGCGCCCAGGTCGGCGACGCGACGCTGCCGCTCTTCGCGAGCGGCGGGCTGATCGCCAACGCGCTGGCGGACGTGGAGGCGGCGCACGTCCACCGCCACTGGATCCGCGAGCGGGCGGCGGACTACGACTTCGCGACGCGCCGGCGGCTGCTCGCATCGAGCCTCATCCCGGCGACGGCGTATGTAAAGCTAACCCGGTTCCGCGCGCTGATGCGCCGCGACGTGATGGCGGCGCTGGAGCGCTTCGACGTGCTCGTGCTGCCGACGCAGCCGGAGGCGGCGCCGAAGATCGCGACGGAGACCGGCCTGACCAGCAAGGAGGCGGTGATGCACCAGTTCTTCGGATCGCGCTCCCACCGCAGCCCCTTCAACCTGGCGGGCACACCGGCGATGGCGGTCCCCTGCGGCTTCACCGAGGGCGGCCTGCCCATCAGCATGCAGATCGCCGGGCGGCCCTTCGACGAGAACACGGTGTTCCGGGTCGGGTACGCCTACCAGCAGCGGACCGACTGGCACGAGCGCCGTCCGCCGGTCTAGGCCCGCGGGCTAAGCCCGCAGTCGGACGAGGCGGTCGTTGGCGTCGAAACCGCCCTCGACGATCCCGAACGTCAGCTCCCAGCTCCCCTGCCGCCAGTTCACGCAGGGCACCTGATGATTGCCCTCCGGGCTGCGCCAGATCGTGCCGGGGAAGATCAACGAGTAGCGCTGGAACTCCTCCGGTATCTCGCCGGGGTGGGCCATCAGGTACTCGGCGTGGCGCTGTCCGAGCATCCCATCGAGCGCCAGCACGCGCTCCACGACCTCCTCGCCGAAGAGGTCCTCTTCGCCCTCGGCCTTGAACGGCGTGACCTCGATCGTCTCCCCCGAGACGGTCAGCGGCTCGGCCGCGTCCTCGATGAGCTCCCAGCCGTCCTTGGTCTTGTCGTGCTGGAGCGTGCCGCCGATCTCGCCGGACACGACGAGTCCCGCGAGCACTGCGTCCAGGCCGGCGGGGTCGTCGGTCCACCGCTTGGCGGCCGCCTCGTCGATCTCGCTCGGAAGATGCGCGACGACCGCCGCGACGAAGTTCCGGTACCAATCAGGGAGTGGGCTCATGCGGGCCGTACCTCGTATTCGCCGCAACTAGGAGCGGGCGCTGCGCGGCGAGTGGGTGCAGGGCTGTGCCCCGCTGGTGGACCTGGAGGGATTTGAACCCTCGACCCCCTCAATGCCATTGAGGTGCGCTCCCGCTGCGCCACAGGCCCACGCAACGTGGCGGAGACGGCGCTCCGGCCACCCGCGCATGATAGCACCGGCGCTCGCCTAGGAGCCGCCGAGCGCGTCGCCCAGCGCCGCGTCCAGCTCCGTGTACGCGAACGTGTAGCCCGCAGCCTCCGCGGCCCGCGGCACCACGCGCCGGGAATCGAGCACCTCGGCCGCGAACTCGCCAAGCACGAGCTTGATCGCGAGGCTCGGTGCGGGCAGCAGCGCCGGCCGTCGCAGCACACGGCCCACGGCCTTGGCGAAGTCGCGCTGGCGGACAGGGGCGGGCGCGGTCGCGTTCACCGGCCCGCGCATGCCGTCGTCCTCGAGCGCGCGCCGGTAGAGCCCCACGACGTCGTCGAGGTGCACCCACGGCCACCACTGCTTCCCGGAGCCCAGCGGGCCGCCGAGCCCGAGCTTGAACAGCGGCAGCTGCGGCTTCAGGAACGGGGCGCCTCTCCCGATGAGGAAGCCCACGCGGAGGCGGACGACGCGCACCCCGAGCGGCTCGGCGGAGGCCGCCGCGGACTCCCAGTCGTTTGCCAAGCC
>JACZSI010000028.1 GCA_022574265.1 Chloroflexota bacterium
CAGTTTGCAGCAAATCTTGACAGCAGGATTGCTGTTTTATAGCGTAGTCGTGACCGGTCCCGGCCGCTGAGGGCATGGCGCGCATCGCCCCCCGGCCTGGCCAAAGGCTTGAGCCCCATGGCCCAGAACCACGCCCCCGTCATCATCACCGTCGCCAACCAGAAGGGTGGCGTCGCCAAGACGACGACCGCCGTGAACCTGGCCGCGTGCATCGCCGAGCGGGGCCTGCGCACGCTGCTCGTGGACATGGACCCGCAGGGCGGATGCGCCGTCTGCCTGGGCATGGACACGACGACGCTCGAGGTCTCCGTCTACGACGCGCTCGTCCGCCCCAAGGCGTCGGTCGCGGACGTCATCATACCGACCGACTTCCGCTTCGACCTGGCGCCCGCCACCATTGACCTCGCCGGCGCCGAGATCGAGCTGAAGCAGGCGCTGGCCGCCGAGACGGTGCTCCAACGCCGCCTCCGGCCCGTGCTCGAGCGCTACGACTACATCATCATCGACACGCCACCGTCGCTCGGCATCCTGACGGTCAACAGCCTGACGGCCGCGACCAAGGTGCTGATCCCCATCTCCACGGAGTACATGGCGCTGCGCGGCCTCCGGCTGCTTCTGGACACGCTGGAGAACGTGCGGGAGGTCACGAACCCCGGCCTCGACACGCTCGGGATCCTCGCGACCCGCTACGACGCGCGGACGATCAACAGCCGCGAGGTGTACGCGTACCTCGCCGACTTCTGCGAGCGCGAGGGGATCCACCTCTTCAAGCAGGTCATCAAGCAGTCCGTGCGCTTCATCGAGGCGCCGGGCTACCGGATGCCGCTGACGCTATGGCGGCGGCAGCTGGACGGAGCGAAGCAGTACCGGGATCTGGCGGCGGAGGTGCTCAATGGCAAGGGCTAAGCGACCCGTGTTCATCTTCCCGGAGCTTGAGAGCCGGGGCCGGCACGCCATCCTGCGCACGACCGAGGAGGTGAGCGCCGAGATCGAAGCGCTCGCCGAGGCCGAGGAGCCCCAGGAGCGCGTGAAGGTGACCTACCGCTTCCGCGCCGACGCCGTGGAGGCGGTCGAGGACATGCGCCGCATCCTCCGCCGCCAGTACGGCGTCCGCAAGGTCAACCGCGAGGACATCGCGCAGGCCGCGGTCCTCGAGGCCCTCAAGCAGCTCGAAAGCGAGGGCGATGGGTGTTTCTTGGTCCGCGAGTTCGCACCGGAGGCCGCGAGCCCCTAGCCGCGGTGCGAGCGGTGCCGCTCGGCCGAGTCGACCCAGATCGTCACCGGGCCTTCGTTCACCAGCGCCACGTCCATCATCTCCCCGAAGCGGCCGGTCTCGACGCGGAGCCCGGTGGCCCGGAAGCGCGCGACGGCGTCGTCGAACCGGGCGGCCGCGGACTCGGGCGGCGCGGCCGCGGTGAAGCTCGGGCGGCGTCCCTTGCGCGTATCGGCATAGAGCGTGAACTGGCTCACCACCAGCAGCTCCGCGCCGACGTCCAGGGCGGAGCGGTTCATGTGCCCTTCGTCGTCGGGGAAGATGCGCATGTTCGCGGTCTTCTCGACCACGTAGATAGCGTCGCCGGGCTCATCGTCGCGTCCGATCGCGAGCAGCACGACGAGGCCGCGGCCGATCGAGCCGACGGTCCGGCCGTCGACGGTGACGGATGCCGAGCGCACGCGCTGGAGGACGGCGCGCATGGGACTAGGAGTCGGCGGTGGACTTGCTGGGCGCGGTCGAAGCGTCCTTCTTCGAGGAGCTCGACGCCCCATCCTTCTTGGACGAGCTCTTCGACTCGCCGGACGACTTCCCGTCCGACGAGGCACCGTCCGACGAGGCACCGTCCGACGAGGCACCGTCCGACGAGGCACCGTCCGACGAGGCACCGTCCGACGAGGACGCGTTGGCCTTGGATGAGTCGCTCGACTTGCGCGCGTAGTCCGTCGTGTAGAAGCCGGAGCCCTTGTAGATGACGGTGGGCGCGTGGATCTGGCGGCGGGAGGTGCTTCCGCAGGTCGGACAGACCTGCTCGGGGCTGGCGCTGAAGCCCTGGCGAAGCTCGAACTCGTGGCCGTTGGCCTCGCACTTGTAGGTGTAGATCGGCAGGAGGTGCTCCGGCGTCGGCGGGATTAGCAGTCGAGAGTGCCGACTGCCATGACGGTACCCGCACACGCTCGTGGGTGTCAATGCGAAAGCGGCGCGGATCGGCCGCGGCCCCGCAGGCGGTTGCCCGGCGCGGGCGCGCTGTGCTATCGTTTGGAGCGTGCCAGTCGGCCATGAGCCGGGCACGGAGGATGTGAGCTTGGCGTTCGTTACGCTGCGCGAAGGTGAGCCTCCCGAGGCGATCGTCGGCCGGTTCCGGGCCGCCGTGACGCGCAACGGGATCCTCAAGGAGCACAAGGACCGCCGGTTCTTCCGCTCCAAGGGCGAGAAAGCCCGCCTCGCGGCGCGCCGTTCGGCGCGCAGACGGCGCCGCTCCGGCATCTAGGCCGCCCGCCCCAGGCTGGTGTTGAAAGCGTCCGCTGAAGCGGGCGCTTTGTTTTGACCGTGCGCCAAACGCGCTGCCCCCTTCTCCCACGGACGGCGCCGCGGCCACCTGGCCGTATACTTGAGACACGAGAATGGGAGGCCTTGGCCCATGCGACGGCTCCGGCTGGCGCTCGCACAGATCAATCCGACCGTCGGCGACCTCGAGGGCAACGCCGAGCGGATGCTGGCGCTGATCGGGCAGGCCGTGGCCGAGGGCGCCGACCTCATCGCGTTCCCGGAGCTCGCGGTCACCGGCTACCCGCCCGAGGACCTGCTCTTCAAGCGCCAGTTCCTCCACGACGCCCGCGTGCAGCTCGAGCGCGTCGCCGCCGCCGCCAAGGGCATCGTGGCCGTGATCGGCACGCCCGATGCGGTGGACGGCAAGCTCTATAACGCCGCCGCCGTCGCCTGCGACGGGAAGCTCGCCGCCATCTATCACAAGATCTTCCTGCCCAACTACGGCGTATTCGACGAGGCCCGCTACTTCGAGCCCGGCCGCGAGTGTCCGGTGCTCACCGTGAACGGCGTGCGGGTCGGCGTGAACGTGTGCGAGGACATCTGGCGCGACGTCGGCCCGGCGACCGTCCAGCGCGTGGCGGGCGCGGAGGTCATCGTCAACATCAACGGCTCGCCGTACCACCGCGGCCGGGGCCGGGAGCGCCAGGAGATGCTCAGCCAGCGCGCGCGCGACCACGGGGCATTCATCGCCTACGTGAACATGGTGGGCGGGCAGGACGAGCTCGTCTTCGACGGGCAGAGCCTCGTGGTCGGCCCGGAGGGCGAGCTGGTGGCCCGAGCGCCCCAGTTCCAAGAGGCGCTGCTGATAGCCGACGTCGACGCCGAGCGCGCCCGTCCGATGACGCTCACCGGCTTCGAGGAGCGGCTGAGCGCCATCGGCGAGCCTTCGCACTACGCGCTGGCGGACACGGCGTCAGATCATCGGGCCGCGCTCGAGCCCACGGTGAGCGACGAGCTCGACCCGCTCGCCGAGGTCTACGCGGCGCTCGTCACCGGCACGAGGGACTACGTCCGCAAGAGCGGCTTTGCCGGGGCCGTCATCGGGCTCTCGGGCGGGATCGACTCGGCGCTGACCACGGCCATCGCCGTCGACGCCCTGGGCGCGGACGCGGTCACTGCCTTCTTCATGCCGTCCCAGTACACGGCCGGCCAGTCGTTGGACGACGCGACCAAGCTCGCCTCCGGCCTCGGCGTGCGGATGGACGTCATCGCCATCGAGGGCTTGCTCGCGGCCTACGTGGGCGAGCTCGCACCGCTGTTCGAGGGCCGCGAGCCAGACGTGACCGAAGAGAACCTCCAGGCGCGCATCCGCGGCAACCTGCTGATGGCCGCGTCCAACAAGTTCGGTTGGATCGTGCTGACGACCGGCAACAAGAGCGAGATGGCGACCGGCTACGCGACGCTGTACGGGGACATGGCTGGGGGCTTCGCCGTCATCAAGGACGTGCCCAAGACGCTGGTGTTCGAGCTGGCGCGCCACCGCAACGAGAGCGCCGGACGCGAGGTCATCCCCGCCTCGATCATCGAGCGCCCGCCGACGGCGGAGCTGCGGCCCGACCAGTTGGACGAGGACTCGCTACCGCCGTACGCGACGCTCGACCCGGTGCTGGAGGCGTATGTCGAGCAGGACAGGAGCCGCGAGGAGATGCTGGCCGCTGGCATGGCGCCCGATGTCGTCGACCAGACGATGCGCCTCGTGGACCGCAGCGAGTACAAGCGGCGCCAGGCGCCGCCGGGCGTCAAGATCACGCGCCGCAACTTCGGCCGCGACCGGCGGCTGCCCATCGTCAACCGCTACCGGCCCTAGGGCCATACCGTGGGTCAGCGACGCCGCCCGTTATGGGTGCAGGGCAGCGCACTGAGTGACATCCGTGGCTTGCGGGGTCGGGGGCCCTTTCGGCACACTCGCCGCGCCATCGTCACTGAGGGGATGTGATAGCATCATGAGCGGTAGTGGCGGTGAAGAGACGAGGCCATCACGTGTCTAAGAAGGAAGAAGCACTCGAGCTGGCTCTCGGTCAGATTGAACGCCAATTCGGCCGTGGATCGATCATGCGCATGGGCGACGCGGCCCAGCGCATGCATGTGGAGGCGATCCCGACAGGCTCCATCTCCCTGGACATAGCCCTCGGCATCGGGGGCATCCCCAGGGGACGTATCATCGAGATTTTCGGATCGGAGTCGGCCGGGAAATCCACTTTGTGCCACCACATCGTGGCCGAGGCCCAGCGCACGGGTGGGATTGCCGCCTACATCGATGCCGAGCACTCGTTGGACCCGACCTACGCCGCCCGGTGCGGCGTCAAGATCGACGACCTCCTGATCTCTCAGCCCGACTCGGGTGAGCAGGCCCTGGAGATCGTCGAATACCTGGTACGCAGCGGCGCCTTGGACGTCATCATCATCGACAGCGTCGCCGCCCTCACGCCCCGGGCTGAGCTCGAGGGCGACATGGGCGACACGCACGTTGGGCTGCAGGCGCGGCTCATGTCCCAGGCGCTACGCAAGCTGACCGCGGCGACGAGCCACTCGAACACCGCTGTGGTGTTCGTGAACCAGCTGCGGGAGAAGATCGGCGTCCTGTTCGGGAGCCCGGAGGTCACCCCCGGTGGCCGCGCGCTGAAGTTCTACAGCTCCGTCCGCATCGACCTGCGCAGGATCGAGACCCTGAAGCAGCAGACCGAAGCGATCGGGACGCGCGTACGTGCCAAGGTGGTGAAGAACAAGGTCGCCCCGCCGTTCAAGCAGGCGGAGTTCGACATCATGTTCAAGGTCGGCATCAGCAAGGCGGGAGACCTGATCGACCTCGGGGTCGAGATGGGTATCGTGCGCAAGTCCGGAGCGAACTACTCCTACAACGAGACGCGCTTCGGACAGGGCCGGGAGAACTCGAAGGAGTTCCTCCAGGACCACCCCGAGATCCTAGCAGAGCTCGAGAAGCACATACGCGGGCAGCACGCTTCGACGAACGGCCATACGGACGCGCCGGTTCCCGAAGCGGTCGAGGTCGAAGGCGACCCGGTCCCCGCAAGCGCCGGCTAGACAGGACCACTACCAGGCCTCGTCTCTCTTCACCGCCGCCGCCGGTCTGACAAAGGCGGTGGTGTGTGTCACACGACCAGGACCCGACGGCAGCTCGCAGCCACCCTGGGCGCATCGCGTCCGGGGTGGTCGCGCGCGCATGTCCCGGTGCCCCCGCGGGGTGCCGGGACATCTAACGTTTCGAGGCTCCTCCCCGGGGATCCCAGAAGGGGACACTTCGGGCGAGGACGGAAAGAGGAGCGACATGGAAGTAGTCATCACGGTCGTCATAGCGGTCGCCGGCATCGGGATCGGCGTCGGCGGCGGGTACGTCCTGCGCAACATGATGCTGAGCCGCGGCGTGGACGCCGCGAAGGACACCGCCGGGCGCGTCCTGCAACATGCGGAGGACGAGCAGAAGCGGCTCGTCCTGGAGGCGAAGGAAGAGGCGATGCGCACGAAGGAGGACGCGGACAAAGAGGTCCGCGACCGCCGCCGCGAGGCCCAAAGCGCCGAGGACCGGCTCGCGAACCGCGAGCATGGCCTCACGACGCGCGAGGAGAGCCTGGAGAAGCGTCAGGAGACGCTCGAGGGCCGCGAGCAGCGCGCGGGCGAGCAGGAGCGGACGCTCGATGAGCAGAAGGGCGAGGTCGAGGCGCTCAAGCAGGAGCAGGCCAAGCGGCTGGAGTCGATCGCGGGCCTGACGCTGACGGAGGCGAAGGACCAGATCGGGACCACCGCCGAGGGCGAGATGACCCAGGAGCTCGCCAAGCGGTACTACACCCTCGAGCAGGCGATGCTGGCCGACGTCGACGACAAGGCCAAGAAGGTCGTCTCGCTCGCCATCCAGCGGCTGGCTTCGGACGTCGTCTCCGGCACGACGACGTCGGTCGTGCCGCTGCCCAACGACGAGATGAAGGGCCGTCTGATCGGCCGCGAGGGCCGGAACATCCGCGCCATCGAGGCCGCCACGGGCGTCGATCTGATCATCGACGACACGCCGGAGGCGGTCACGATCTCGTGCTTCGACCCCATCCGCAGGGAGGTCGCACGGATCGCGCTCACGGCGCTCATCGCCGACGGCCGCATCCATCCCGCGCGGGTCGAGGAGGCCGTCGAGCATGCGCAGGCCGAGGTGGACGAGACGATGCGCCGCGCCGGCGAGCAGGCCGTGCTCGACGCCGGCGTGCGCGGGCTCCAGCCGGACCTCATAAAGCTCGTCGGCCGGCTGAACTACCGCTACAGCTACGGCGAGAACATACTCCAGCACTCGGTCGAGGTCTCGCGCATCGCCGGCATGCTGGCCGGCGAGATCGACGCCGACGTGCAGACCGCCAAGGCCGGCGGGCTGCTGCACGACATCGGCAAGGCGCTGACGCACGAGGTGGAGGGCACGCACATCGAGATCGGCGACGAGATCGCGCGCCGGTACAACCTGCCGGCGCCGGTCCAGGCCGCGATCGCCGAGCACCACGACGACGCGAGGGGCTCGGCCGAGGCGTTCTTGGTGGCCGCGGCCGACGCCATCAGCGCGGCGCGTCCCGGCTCGCGCCGCGACACCACGGAGCTCTACCTCAAGCGGCTGGAGGCCCTCGAAGACGTGGCCAACAGCTTCCCAGGCGTGGAGAAGTCGTTCGCGATCCAGGCCGGACGTGAGGTCCGCATCCTGGTCATGCCGGACCAGGTCGACGACATTGCTGCTTCCAACCTGGCGCGCAACGTCGTGAAGAAGATCGAAGAGAACCTGGTCTACCCTGGCCAGATCAAGGTGACGGTGGTCCGAGAGACGCGTGCGACCGAGGTCGCCAAGTAGAGCGGGCCAACTAGAACGGGAGCAATTTTCTTGCGTGTGCTGATGGTGGGAGACGTGATCGGCAAGCCCGGCCGGCGGGCCTTCAAGGAGGTCCTGCCGGACGTGCGCTCGGAGCTCGGCATCGACGTGGTCATCGTCAACGGCGAGAACGCCGCCGCGGGCTTCGGGCTGACCGACGCTCTGGCCGACGAGCTGCTGGATGCGGGCGCCACGGTGATCACCGGCGGCAACCACACCTTCGACCAGCGGGACTTCGTGCCGTCGCTCGACGGCGAGCTGCCGCTCCTGCGCCCGGCCAACTACCCGGAGGGCACGCCGGGGCGGGGGATGATGCGCGTCGGCTCGCTCGCCATCCTGAACCTCCAAGGCCGCGTGTTCATGCCGGAGGGCCTCGACTCGCCGTTCACGGTCGCCGATCGGCTGCTGGAGGAGCTCGAGCCCGACCCGCCGAAGGCCATCGTCGTCGACTTCCATACGGAGGCGACGTCGGAGCAAGCGGCGCTCGGCTGGTACCTCGACGGCCGCGTCTCCGCGGTCGTCGGCACGCACACGCACGTCGCCACGGCCGACGCGCGCATCCTGCCGCAGGGCACGGGGTTCGTGACGGACCTCGGCATGACCGGGCCGGTCAACTCGATCATCGGCAGCAGGGTGGAGGACGTGCTCACGCGGTTCCTCACGGCGATGCCGCGCCGGCTCAACGTCGCCGACGGCGCGGGCCCGCTCCAGTTCAACGCCGTGGTGATCGACATCGACGACCTGACCGGACTGGCCACGGACATCCAGCGCGTGGACAGGGTGATCGAGGGATGAGCGCACCGAGCCCGAAGATCGATCTGCACATGCATACGACGCTGTCGGACGGCCGGCTGACGCCCGAGGAGCTGGTCGGCTTGCTCGACCGCCAGGGCGTCGACGTCGCGGCCGTGACCGACCACGACTCGACCGAGGGGCTCGATGCCGCGATCGCCGCCGCCGAGCGCTACCCGCGGCTGCGCCTGATCGCGGGCATCGAGATCAGCGCCGACCACCCGACCGACCCCAAGTCCGACGTCCACGTGCTCGGCTACTTCCTCAACTACCACGACGATGCGTTCCAGGAGCGGCTACAGGCGTTCCGCGACGATCGCAAGTACCGCGGCCAGCGGATCGTCGAGCGGCTCGGCGAGCAGGGGTACGCGGTGGAGTGGGAGCGCGTCTTGGAGATAGCGGGGGACGCGGGCGTCGGCCGCCCGCACATCGCGCAGGCACTCGTGGAGCGCGGCTACATCAAAACGGTCAAGGAGGCCTTCAACGGCCTGCTGAACGACGAGGGCACGGCCTTCGTGGGCCGCAGCCACATCTCGATCGCCGAGTCGGTGGAGCTGATCGCCAGCGTCGGCGGCGTGGCGGTGCTGGCCCATCCCCTGTACGTGCCCGGATACGAGGAGCTGATCCCGCAGCTCGCGAGCTTCGGCATCGTCGGCTTCGAGGTCCACTACGGCGAGTGGGCGCCCGAGCAGCGCAAGAGCCTCGCGAGGCTCGCCGAGCGCTACGGCATGCTGCCGACGGGCGGCAGCGACTACCACGCGATGGGGCACGAGGGCGAGCACCTCCCCGGTACCGCCGGCCCGCCCGCCGAGGTCTTCGCCGAGCTTGAGAAGCGGGCCGAGGCCGTCCGCTCGGCCGGCTAAGGCGCCGCGCCCGCCATCGACGTGGACGACTCGCTCAAGATCGCGCTGGCGCTCAGCTTCGGCTATCTGATCGGCTCCGTACCGGCGGCCTACCTGGTGGGCCGGCTTGTGCGTGGCATCGACATCAGACGCGTCGGCAGCGGGAACGTTGGCGCCTCCAACGTCTGGAACACCGTCGGCAAGCGCTGGCTCTTCCCCATCGGCGCGTTCGATCTGTTCGTGCAGGGCATGGGCCCGCCCCTCTTCGCGCGCGCCCTAGGCCTCGGCATCGAATGGCAGGCCGCCGCGGGGATCCTGGCGGTGGCCGGGCACAACTGGCCGGTCTTCCTGCGCTTCGAGGGCGGACGGGGCGTCACGCCGGCCGCCGGCGTGATGCTCGTGCTCGCACGGCTGGAGCTGGCCGTCTTCATCCTGGTCGGCGTCGCTGGTTGGCGGCTCACGAAGGCGGCGCCCGTCTGGGTGCTCGTCGGGTTCGTGCTGCTCGTGCCGCTGTCGCTGTACTGGGAGCGCCCGGGCGCCGTCGTGCTCCTCATGGGCGGACTGCTCCTCGTCACGGTCGTCAAGCGGCTGACGTCCAACAGACTGCGAGGCACGGGCGTGCCCGCGCGGCAGCTCATCGTGAACCGGCTCCTGTTCGACCGCGACATCGCCGACCGCGACGCGTGGGTGCGCCGGGACGCGGCGGGACGGGAGTAGCGTGGCATCTGCGGCGACCTGCCACTGGCACGCGGACCGCGAGACCGGCCTGCGCTGCGGCAACTGCGGCAAGCCGGTCTGCTTCGAGTGCGTGCGGCAACACCCGGTGGGCATCCGGTGCAAGGAGTGCGCCCGCGAGAGGCGTCTGCCGACCTACCGGCTCTCGCAGAGCGACATCGCCCGCGGCATCGCCGCCGCGGTGGGCCTCGGGCTCGCCGGGGCGGTCGTGCTGTTCGTCCTCGTGCGCTTGGTCTTCGGCGGGTTCTTCTTCTTCATCATCCTGATCGGGGTGGGTTACGCGATCGGAGAGGGCGTCAGCAGGGCCGTGAACCGTCGGCGCGGGCGGGCGTACCAGTACATGGCGCTCGGTGCGGTGCTGGTGGCCACGACCGCGTTCTGGCTGCCTGCGCTGCTCACATTCAGCGTCGGCTCGGGGTTCGCGCTCGTGGGCGTGGCCGCTGCGGGACTCGTGGCGTGGAGCCGCCTGGCGCCGTGATGGGGCGCGTGCGGGCCGGTCACAAGTTGCGGTACACCTGCCCGCGCGGGGCTATCCGCTCGACGGTAAGCGTCTGTGACTGCCGGTCGACCGAATAGAGAAGGCGCCACCCGCCTACGCGTGCTGCCCGGAGGTCGGTCTGGCCGCGGAGCGGCTTGCCAAACCGCAGGGCAAACGGGTCATCGAGAAGCTCATCGATGCGCTGGGTGATGCGCTCCTGCGACGGTGCGTCGAGGCGTCGGAGGTAGCGCAGGGCGTCTCGGGAGACGCGGAGGCGGAACGTCATTTCGCCGGTGGCAGACCAAGCTCCCGGCGTAGCGACTTCAACGGTACGTAGTCGGCTTCCGCGCGGATGCGCGCCACGTCCGCTGCCTCCTCCGGCGTGAGCTCATCCGGGTCGGCCTTCAGATTGATCGAATCGAGCAGTTGATCGGCTTCTTCCTCGGTCAACCGGTCGATGATGCGGTGGAGATCATCCTTCGTCGTCATATCGGCATTGTAACCCCAAGGGCTGCGGCGCAGCCTGGGAGCGGGCGTCTAGTCGGTGGGGTGTGCCCCCTGATGCACAAGGCACTAGAATGGCGGGGCGGGCGGGCGTGACGCAGTGGTAGCGTACCTGCTTCCCAAGCAGGCTGTCGTGGGTTCGAATCCCATCGCCCGCTCCAGACAATGATGGCGAAGCGGTCGGCATGTACTTCGAGGTGGTGGGGGGCGCGGCGCCTATCCCGCCGGCCGCCTGTAGACTGCTCCCATGACCGTCCCATTCCATAGCGGCTACGTCGCCATCGTCGGCCGGGCGAACGTCGGCAAGTCCACGCTGCTCAACGCCATGCTCGGCCAGAAGCTGGCCATCGTCAGCGCCAAGCCGCATACGACGCGCATCAAGCTGCTCGGCGTGCTCAACGGCGAGGCCTTCCAGGCAGCGCTGCTCGATACGCCCGGCTTCTTGCGCCGCGGCCGCGACCAGCTCGACGCGGCGATGTCGCGCCAGCTGGCCTCCGCGCTAGCCGAAGCCGACGTGGCCCTCCTCGTCGTCGAGCCGCGCCCGCCCGGCGACGTCGAGCGGCTGCTGGTGGACCAGATCGCGGCCTCCGGCACCCCCGCGCTGCTCGCGGTCAACAAGATCGACGGCGTCGCCAAGCGCAAGCTCCTTCCCGTGATCGAGGCCTATACGGTGCTCCACGCCTTCGCGGACATCGTGCCGGTGAGCGCGATCGAGAAGGACGGCGTCGACGTGCTCCTCCGCGCCCTCACGGAGCGGCTTCCCGTCCAGGAGGCCATCTTCGCGCCGGAGGTGCTGACCGACCGGCCGGTCTCGCTGCTCTGCGCCGACATCATCCAGGAGAAGGTGTTCCAGCTCTATGAGCAGGAGATCCCCTACGACGTCGCCGTCGAGATCGAGGAGTACGAGGAGCGCGCCGAGGGCCAGGCGGACCACCTGCGCGCGACCGTCTACGTCGATACGCCGTCGCAGAAGCGGCTGCTGATCGGCGCGGGCGGCCAGGCGCTCAAGGAGGTCGGCGTGCAGGCGCGCGCGGACATCGAGCTGCTGGTGGGCGGGCCGGTCTACGTCGAGCTGTGGGTGAAGGTCAGCCCGAAGTGGCGGCGGAAGGCCGGCTTCGTGCAGCGCTTGATCTAGAGCCCGTGCCTGACCTCCCCCTCATCCTGATCTCGGCAGCCGCCGTCTTCCTCTCCGGCGTGGTGCAGGGCGCCACGGGGTTCGGCTTCGTGATCATCGCCGGTCCGGTGCTGGCGACGTATCTGGAGCCAACGCTCGTCGTGCCGGTCATGGTCTCGCTGGGCTTCGTCGTGACCCTCGGCGTGCTCTACCACGGGCGCCGCTGGGTCGACGTGCGGCGGGTGTGGGTGCTCACGCTGGCCGGAGCCGCGGCCACGCCCGTGGGAGCTCTGCTGCTCGTGAGCCTGGCGTCCGGCACGCTCAAGCTGCTCATGGGTGCGGTCGTCGTCGCGACCGGGCTCGCCATGCTGTTCGGGCTCCAGCGCGCCACGCGGCACGAGCGCGCCGTCTCGGTCCCGGTCGGCTTGGCGAGTGGGCTGCTCGCGGGCAGCGCTGGGGTTGCCGGGGCGCCCATCATCCTGTTTTTCGCGAACCAGGGCGTGGACCCGCGCATGTTCCGCGCGAACATGGTGTTCTACCTTCAGATCGTCAACATGGTGGCGCTGCCCAGCTTCTTCGTGAGTGGCGTGCTCACCGCGGACGTCCTGACCCTGGCTGCGGTGCTGCTCCCGGCGAGCCTGGTGGGGATGGGCGTTGGCATCTGGCTCTCGTCCCGTCTGTCGGCCGTCCTCTTCCGGCGCGCCGCGCTCGTCGTCGTGCTGATCGCGGGCGTCGGCGCGATGGCTGCGGGCATCGCTGGGCTATGAGGTATCCGAGCGTGGCCGTGGCGCGTGCGATGGCGCTCAGTGGAGCGCTGGCGCCGCCGGTGTTCGTGGCGTCGGCGATCGCAGCGGCGCTCGCCACGCCGGGGTACAGCTCGGTGGACACGGCGCTGAGCGCGCTGGCTGGCCCCGGCGCGCCGCACGCCTGGATCATCGGCGTGGGGTTCGCGAGCTATGCCATCTTGGTGCAGCCGATCGGCCCGCTCCTCTACGCCGTGACCGGGCGCGGCCGGCTGGGGAGGGCGGTCTGGGGCTTCGTGGTCGCCTACGGCACGGGCGGCTTTCTGGCGGCGATCTTCCGGACCGCTCACGCGGACCCGGTCCTGTGGGGAGTCAGCGAGGGCGCGGTGCACGGCGCCGTCGCGCGGGTGAGCTTCGCGGGCATCCTGCTGCTGATGGTCGTCGTGCCGTGGGCGCTGCGGCGCGAGCCGTCGTGGCGGACGTGGCGGCGGTTCTCGCTGACCATGGCGGTGCTATCGGTAGCGCTGCTCGTGCCGTTCGAGCTCGACGCGTGGCCGGAGGGCCGGGGCTTGGTGCAGCGCGGCTTCTTCCTCAGCACGATGGCGTGGGTGGAAGTGACCTCGCTCCGGCTATTCCGGCTATCGGGAGCGCGCGCGTCCTAGACGTGCACGGCCTTCATGTCGGAGACGTCGCGTACCTTGACGCCCAGGCTGGCCCACGAGTCGCCGCCGTCCGTGCTGCGGAAGAGCTCTCCCGCGCGCGTGGCCACGAACACGTTGTCGGGCTCTACCGGGTCGAGGGCGATGGCCTCGGCGTAGTTGCGCACGATCTCGGGTGGCGTGTCGAGCGCCTTCCACGTCGTGCCGCCGTCCTCGGAGCGGATCATCTTCGTCTGCGCGCCGTCCTCTCGCTTCCGCCACGAGCCGGGGTTGCCGCTGGCGAGGGCCGAGTAGAGGACGTTCGGCTTGGTGGGGTGCTGCACCATGGGGATCGAGTACTCCTGCTCGAACTCCAGCCCCATCGGGCTCCAGGACGCGCCACCGTCCTCGCTCCGGTAGAGCGCCCGCCCAGGCGCTCCGGCCTGACGTGCGCTGTGCCCACCCGTGGCGAGGAAGAGACGGGAGGGGTCGGCCGAGCTGGAGACGATGGTGTGGGCGTCCGCGTCGACGTTCTTATCGAGCAGCGTCCAGGTCGTCCCGCCGTCCGTGCTCTTGAGCATGTAGCCGACCTGGAGCGCCAGGTAGATGGTGGCGGGGTCCTTCGGGTCGATGACGATGTCGCGCACGTGCGGCTCGACGGCGGCGACCGGGTAGTCGACCTCGGCGACCTCGGGGACGTTCCAGACGGAGTCCACCGAGGTCCAGCTCTCGCAGGCGTCGCGGCTGACCCAGAGGCCGATGGGCTCCGTGCCCGCCCAGATGGTGTTGGCGTCGTGCGGGTCGATGGTGACGCACTTCACCTTGCCGGGGCCCGGCTTGCCGCGGTTCGGCTTGGTCCACGTGTCGCCGAAGTCGTCGCTGCGCCAAACGCCGTCGCCGCGCGTGGCGGCGTAGACGCGTGCAGGGGCCGACTGCTCGACCGCGACCTCGTTGATGTCCCAGGCCTCAAGCCCCTTCTGCTCGGCCTCCCAGGAGTCCTTGCCATCCGGCTTGACGGTGACGACGCCTTCCCCGGTAGCGATGTACAGCAGCGTGCCCATTCCCTCACCTCCCGCCCGCTGGTCTCCGGACCAGTCTCTCAGCCCTGATCAACGCAGAGGCGCCGCGCCGCCCATCCCGAACGACTCGACCTCGTTCCCGGTGCCGCCCCACGGTGCGATCGCGTCGATGGCGTCGCGCTCCTCGATCGTCATCTTCCAGTCGCCGGCGGCCGCGTTCGCCTCCACCTGCTCCTCGGTCATGGCGCCGGCGATAACGGAGCTCACGGCCGGGTGGGCGAGCAGCCACGAGAAAGCCAGGTCCAGCACGGAGCGACCGTGCTCGCCGGCGTATGCGTCGAGCTGGCCCAGCGTCGCGACGGCGGCTTCGTCGCCCTGGAGCCGGCCGACCATGCTCCGGGCTT
>JACZSI010000029.1 GCA_022574265.1 Chloroflexota bacterium
GCAGGCCGTGCCAGCGTGCCGTGCCAGGCTCGCGCTGGCCAACGGCGGCTCGAACGTCGCCGGCGGCGACGTCGCTAATTGGCGCACCCACATGGCCGGGATCCCACCACGCCGACTCCCTAGCAAGCGATTCAGCATCGCGTGCGACGCGGGTCGGCTCCGCCGATGAGTAACTACAGCTTGTTTGCCGCGCGTCCGCCAGCCTGGCCGAAGTGGGCAGACGTGTCCGGCGGAACCTAGATGCCGACCAAGCTAGCTTGCTGCTCGCTTGACCATGCCCTCGCGCGGCAAGCGATCGGCTTCAGCTTGCCAGCCGCCGGAATCGCCATTACGGTGGCGTTGCCATGATGACGCCCGACAGCACGCTGTTCGAACGAGTAGGAGGCCGCGATTTCTTCGTGAGACTCATCGAACGGTTCTACGAGTCGGTTGCGGTCGACCCGGTCCTGCGGCCCATCTACCCCGAGGACCTCGAGCCGCCCAAGGCCCATCTGGCCGGGTTCCTAGCGCAGTACTGGGGCGGCCCGCCGCAGTACACGGCAGAGCGCGGGCCTCCGCGGCTGCGCATGCGGCATGCGCCCTTCGCGATCGGGCAGGAGGAACGGGACATCTGGGTGCGCCATATGCGCGCTGCTTTGGAATCCGTGGACGTGTCGGCCGAGGACGCAGCGCAGCTGTCCGAGTACTTCGAGGACACGGCTACGTTTCTCATGAACCGTCCATGAGCATTCGCAGTCCCATCCATGCGGAGGGCCAGCACCAGTTACCGCACCGCCCCGGCGGATGGAGGGTAACGGTCGCCGTCCGACGACGGGGTCCACGAGCGAATCAGGGCCGACTGGAAGGACGGCAGCATCTTCTCCCCGCAGCACTGGGAGTACCACCAGCACTTCAACACCGGACCGACGCCGGCCCGCTATCTCGCGTGCACCTTCGGACGCGCCATCGTCGTGTCGCAGAACGCCCACGCGGACACGAACCAGATCGAGTACGAGTACGAGGACCCCGCGGTGTACGAGCTGTACGAGCGGGAGTGTGCGAAGAGCGGCGCGGAGGTCGTGCTCCCACGGCCCGCCTACGCTGCCCGCTAGCCACCGAGCATCGAGAGGGACGGCAAGGAGACCACCATGGGCTTCGAGAACATCGACCACTTCGACCTGATGGTGAGCGACGTCGACCGGGCCTTGGCGTTCTATCGAGGCCTCGGCATGGAGACGACGGAGCGCAAGAACGGCGTGGGGAGGCTCGTCAAGCAGCTCGTGCTCGGCGAGAAGGAGCGCATCAACCTCACGACCCCCGCGGACACCGAGCCGCAGGGCCGGACGGTGCTGGCAGGCGGCGGCCACGTCTGCTTCGCCTGGAAAGGCACGATGGACGAGGTCCTGGCGACGTCTGCGCGCAACGGGATCGCCCCCCAGGCGCGCGCCGAGACCCACAGCGCCGGGCGAGGTCTCCCAGGTCTTCTTCAACGACCCCGACAACAACCTCGTCGAGATCATGGTCTACCCGGCGTAGCTGCCCGACCAAGGGCACCTAGAGCGGTTCTGCTCACAGGTCTCGGCTGGTGTGGACCCCTGCGCCGATCACCAGCCATCCGTGGCCTAGTGCGGTGACTAGAGACTGTTCGGCTCCCGCTCCGCCCCCGGGCGCCCGTGGATGCCCTGCTCCTCCAGCTCGGACGACGCCGCGACGGGGAACAATCCTCACTTCTGTCTTGCAGCGAGGATCCGCTCGGGCGCCGAGAACTAGCTGTAGCTAGTCCGCAGGTTGCGCTGGGGAGCCATCGTGCTCATGGGCGTCCGCTTGGTGACGGCCTGCACCCAGTCGGAGCCCGGTTCCACGTCGTTTCAGCTGCCCCGGAGGGTTAACGGCAGGAACCGCTAGCCGGTGTATCGCGCCGCTTCGCTCGTCGGCTCACCCCGCGACCGCCAGGCGAAACGGGCGGCATGGGGATTGGGTTTGCGCTCCACGACGTCGGCTATGATGCCCCCCAGAACCGGCGCGAACTTGAACCCGTGGCCGCTGCCTCCGGTGGCAACCACCAACCCTTCCCGCTCGGGATCTCGGTCGATCCAGAAGTTCCCGTCCCAGGTGTCGCAGTACAGGCAGAGCCGGCTGCCGGTGAGCGGCGCATCGGCGAGTTCCGGTATGGAGTCGCGGAGGAACCGGCGGAAGCGAGCCTCCTCCTGTGGGGCGACCTCCCGCGATGCGTCGGGGTGCACTCGCTGCCCTGGCCCGTGGTTCGCGATCTTGATCGTCCCGTCCTCGGTTGCGGAGAACCCATACCAGCCGGTACGAGAGATGTCCGCCGCCCACAGGGGAAAGTGCGGAAGCCGATAGTCGTCCGGGTTGGGGGGCTGGAAGTACAGGACGGGCTGGCCGACGGCCCACATCACGTCCCCCAGGTGCGGCAACAGGGTCGGGGTCCAGGCTCCGGCCGCCACCACCACGCAGTCGGCTCGCTGCTCGTCACCGCCAGCGGTCACGACCCCAACCACGCGCGATCCCTCCTCCAACAGGCCCGTTACCGCAACCTCCTCGCTCAGCGCGACGCCCGCCGCACGCGCATCCTTGGCCATCAGCGCGACCACCTTCCCGGACTCGGCCCACCCGCCGCCGGTGCTCAGATAGCCGTCGGCGTACTGGTCCGCGGCCCACGCCGGGAAGCGCTCCGCGAGGATGGCCCGGTCCACGCGTTGCGGGTCGTGGCCCCGCCGCTTCAGCAGCGCGAAGCTCTCGTACTCAAAGTCGCCAGGGCGCATCGGCTCGCGCGTCAGTATGAGGAACCCGGTCTCGTGGTACACCTCTTGGCCCCAGCGGCTGTTCCACTCATGCCAGCCGGCTATCGCCTCCTCTCCCAAGGCTGTGTAAAGCTCGTCGTTGCCGTAGTCCATCCGGACTATCTTGGAGATGTCGGTGGATGTGGCGAGCGGATGCGGGACCGGGCCAGGGTCAAGCAGGGAGACGGCGTGCCCTCTGCGGCGCAGCTCCAGAGCGGCGGCCAACCCGAAAACTCCTGCTCCGACAACGAGGATCGTGCCCGTGGCTGACTGCATCTCTGGATCCATTGCGTCTTGACGATCTCCAAACCTTGCCCTGCCGGTGCGGGTGGTCTCCGACGGTCGATCACACCGTGCGGATCCTGCCCGCCAACAAAAGTGTCCTGAGCAACCGGGGCGCCCAGGCTTGGCTTGCGCTGTCGGCTCCGCGGTTGCCCGCTCGGCTTCTTGCGTCGGCCTCGCCCTTTCCTCGATCACTCAGGACGCGTTGAGCATAGAGGAGCAAGGGGGAGTAAAGTCAAGCACCAAGACGGCGATTCGCCGCGGATATGGGAGCTCTGAAATGGCAGAGACCAGAGCCTACGTGCTTGTTGAGACCACCGTCGGCCACGGCCCCGGCGTTGTTGCCGCACTCCGCGGGATGCGCGGGCTGATATCGGTGGACCGCGTCAGCGGACCATACGACGTGATCATCGTGCTTGAGGCTCAGAGCTTGCCCGAACTGGCCGAGCTGGTCAGCGAGCAGGTGCACGCCATCAGCGGAGTGGTGCGTACGGTAACCTGCCTGGCCATGAGCTAGCGGTCGACTTCCGGTGCGGCCGAGTGCCAAGGGGACATCTCGGCCTCATCCAAGGCGTTCGTTTCGTTCGGGGAGGGCCAGGCCCTTCTTTGACACGCATCCGGCGCCTGCCTATAGTCTCCCGCGATTCCTTATCCACCGCGAGGTGACCCAGGCCATGGGCGTGCTCTCCTCCCAGCAGATACGGGCCACGCTCGTACCCCCCACCCCTCTCGGCAGCGGCCCCACGCCGGATGCCGGTACCGGCGCTCATCACCCGGGCGCCGCCTGGTACGAGCCCCCCGAGCAGCCGGGCCCATGACCGCCCGCCCAGGACCGGCGCCGGATGTCGTCATCGTTGGCGGCGGCGTCATCGGCTGCGCGACCGCGTACTTCCTCGCCGCGGAGCATGGGCTGCGCTGCGTCGTCGTCGAGCGCGACGGCATCGCCAGTCAGGCCTCGGGCGGCGCGGCCGGCGAGCTGGGCGCGACCGGCGAGCTGGGCGCGGGCGGTGGAGGCCGGTCCGGGGAGGCGTACACCCGCTTCATCATGCGGGGCATCGCGCTCCACGCGGAGCTGGGCCCCGCCCTGCGCGAGGAGTCCGGCGTCGACTACCTCCTGGGGGACATACCGCTGCTGCGGCCGGCCTTCGACGAGCGCGAGGCTGACGAGCTGCGCGAGCAGGTGCGTTGGCAGCGCGGCCTCGGCATCGAGACCGAGTGGCTCGACGCCGAGGCCGTGCGCGGGCTCGGGACCTGGCTCGCGCCGGAGGTCGTGGGCGCCTCGTACACGGTGGAGACCCAGCTCGAGGCCTACCCGTTCGCGCTGGCGGTTGCCCAGGCGGCCGAGCGCCACGGCGTCGAGATCCGCTCCGGCGAGGTGACGGGCATCCTGCAGGAGGGCGACCGCGCCGTGGGCGTGCGGATCGGCGGCGAGGAGCTGGCCGCGGGCGCGGTGCTCATCGCCACCGGCCCGTGGGCCGTCCATGCCGGCGCGTGGATGGGCGTCGAGGTGCCGGTGAGCCCGCTGCGCGGGCAGATCGTGCACCTCGCGCCGCCTGAGGGCACGCCGATGTCGAGCTACGGGATCTTCCACGAGACCGGCTACGTGCTGCCGAAGGCGGGCGGCGACCTGCTCGCGGGCACCACGCGGGAGCTCGCCGGGTTCGACCGCCAACCGACATCCCAAGCCCAGAACGACATCATGGAGGCGGTCGTACGGCTGGCACCGGCGCTGATCGACGCGCCGATACGCGACCTGACCGCGTGTCTGCGCCCCTCCACGCCCGACGGGCTGCCGCTCATCGGCGCGGTGGCGGGCTGGCGGAACCTCTACCTCTCGACCGGCCACCTGTTCAAGGGCGTCACGCTCGCGCTCGTCTCCGGCCGCTCTCTGGCGCAGCTGATGGCGGGCGGAACGCCGGACGTGGCGCTGGACGACTACTCCCCCGCCCGCTTCGCCGGCGCCCGCTAGGGTGCGAGCGCCCTCGATGGACTTGCACAGCCACGAGGTCTTGAGCTTCGACTGCTATGGGACGCTCATCGACTGGGAGAGCGGCATCCTGGCGGCGCTTGGACCGGTCCTCGCCGCTCACGACGTCCATCTGAGCGACGCGGGCGTCCTGGAGCTGTACGCCGAGATCGAACCGAAGGCGCAAGCGGGCCCGTTCGTCAGGTATCGGGAGGTCCTGAGGAAGGTGATGCGCGGGCTGGGCGACCGGCTTGGATTCTCGCCCTCTCCCTCCGAGATGGACCGCCTCGCCGATTCGATCGGGAGCTGGAGGCCGTTTCCCGACTCGGTTGAGGCGCTGCGAACGCTCGGCAGAACCTTCAGGCTTGCCGTCATCACCAACATGGATGATGACCTCTTCGCACTCTCCGCAACGCACCTCAACGTCAACTTTGAGTGGGTCATAACGTCGGAGCAGAGTCGCAGCTACAAGCCGTCGCTCAGCAACTTCAGACTTGCCTTCGAAAAGATAGGAGTGGGGCGTGAAAAGCTGCTGCACGTCGCGCAAAGTGTCTATCACGACATCGTTCCCGCAAGGGCGCTCGGCCTGCACACCGTATGGGTGAACAGAAGGGCTGGCAAGGAGGACTCCGGCGCCACGCCCAAGGCGAGCGGACAGCCCGGCCTGGAGGTGCCGGACCTGGCCACCCTAGCCTCCATCGTGGAGTCAAGATCGCGGCGCGAAGGAAAGAGTTGAGGGCGTCAGTGACAGGCTTTTGCGGTGTTGTTATGGAGACGGGAAGATCGCGCAAACATTGACATTTGGATGAGAATACGGCTAACTTGTCGGCGGTTGCGCCGAGCGCGTGGTTGTAACGCGTCGCGCATCTGGCGTGGCGAGAGCCACCCCGGCCTGGCCGCGGAGACCAACCGCCGCGGTGATCAACTCGAGAAGAGG
This sequence comes from Chloroflexota bacterium, assembly GCA_022574265.1. Classification (GTDB taxonomy): domain Bacteria; phylum Chloroflexota; class Dehalococcoidia; order Lucifugimonadales; family Australimonadaceae; genus JADFRC01. Next base: position 5,966 of record JACZSI010000029.1, read on the forward strand.
TGAGACGATGCGAAGGCTACCGTTCGTGGGATTGGTCATGATTGCCGTGCTCTTGGTGAGCGCGGCTTGCGGCTCGGATGACCCAGCGGATGACTCCCCGTTCGTGATCGGCATCATGGAGTCGCTCACCGGCCCCGGTGAGACGTATGGCAACGTCTCCACCCAGGCCAAGCTGTTGGCGCTGGATGAGATCAACGATGCCGGCGGCATCAACGGACGCCGGCTGAAGTTTGTCATCGAAGACTCGAAGTGCAACGCCAGGGACTCGATCACCGCGTACACCAAGCTGACCGCCGTGGACAACGTGAAGATCATCCTGGGCACCTCCTGTAGCGGCGCGATGCTAGGCGCCGCTCCCCTTGCCGAGGCTGACGGCGTCATCATGTTCTCCGGTCTGGCCACGAACCCGGCCATCAAGGACGCGGGAGACTACATCTTCCGGACGGCGATCAGCGATGCGCTGGTAGGCGTCGACACCGGGAACACGCTCTGGACCGATGGGATCCGCAAGATCGCCACGATCACCGAGGCAACCGACTACGCCGAGGGCGTGCGAGCCGAGACCGTCAAGCGGTTCGAGGCTCTTGGCGGTAGCGTCGTCGCCGCGGAGCAGTACGGGTCGGAGGAGACCGACTACCGCGCCGCCATCACCAAAATGCTGGACGCGGGCCCCGATGCCATCCACGTCGCCGCGCAGGCGGAGTTCGCGGGCGGCACCATCGTCAAGCAGCTGCGAGAGCTGGGATGGGACGGGCCCATCTATGGCGAGATCGTCATGATCGGGACAACCGCGCTGGACGTGGCAGGGGATGCCGCGACAGGGATCAAGGGGATCGTCCCAGCCCTTGACCCCGGCAACCAGAAGGCCAACGACTTCCTGGCCCGGTTCCGAGCTCGTTACCAATACACGACGCTGGAGTGGTTCATGGGCTCGGGCTATGACAATGTCTACATCACCGCCGCCTGCCTGGAGCAGACCGGCGACGACCAGGACGCCGACGGCTTCAGGGACTGTCTGTACAACATGCCGCCCTACTCAGGCACCATCGGCACGTACACCTTCGACAGTGACGGCGAGGTAGTTGGCTTGGCCAACGCCGTCGCCGAGGTGCTGCCAGTGGCCGAGAGGACGCCGGAGAACTCTGGGTGGAAGATCCTGGGGCTCGCGCCGACGGTTGACGGCTAGCCGCCGCTCGTTTTTGAGGAAAGGCTGGGGGAGCCAGCCCCGATGCGTCGGGGCTGGCTCCTCTGCTGTAGACAACGCATCAAGCCAAGCCCTGACGCACGCGGCGCAAGGATCCGCCATCGCCGTAGCGTCGTATCTCCGGTAGCCGGGCCGCGTGAGTAGGAGGCGGAAGTTTGCTGAAGTATCTTGGCGCCCGGGATGGCAGGTGGTCGGTTTCCGGCCTCCTGACCCAGCGCTCGCTATCGGTGCTGCTCATCGCCGGGGCGGTCTTCTACGTCGTCCTGATACTGGCGCAGGACCCTCAGAAATTCCTCCAGTTCACGCTCAACGGCATCGTGATCGGGGCCATCTACGCCATGGTGGCCATGGGGTTCACCCTCGTCTACGGCACCGTCTGGTTCTTCGACCTCTCCTACGGCGCCATGGCCACCATCGGCGGCTATACCGTCTTCTACCTTTCCGGCCAGCAGCGGACGATAGGCCGCGGCTCCATCCACAACACCGCCGTCGACATCTTCGTTGGAGCACTGGTTGCTGGCGTCGTCGCCTGGGTCCTCTACACGTGGCTCTACCCCAACCTCCGCAATCGGTTCGATCGCAGGCTGCTGCTCGCTTCCGGGTTCGTCCTTTCCATCCTCGCCGGCGGCTATACCGGTTTCCTGCTTTCCCAGCCGCTCAGCCTCAACCTGATCTTCGGCCCCGTCGTGGGCGTCATGGTGGCGATCCTGGCTGTTTGGCTCCTGCACCTGGCGCTGGGCAGACCCAAGACGACGAGTCTGAAGATGGCCGTGGCGGCCACGGTGGGGTTGGCGCTGGGGGCGTACACCGCGCTCCTGCTGGCGGTGACCCCGGGCGCCAACCTGTATCTCAGCTGGGTCGTGGGTGCGGCGATCGCGGGCGCGACGGGTCTGGCCCTGTACCGGGGGCTGTACTTCTACCTCCGACGCCGGGCCAGCTCTCCGCTGATCATGCTGGTCGGCTCGCTCGGCGTCCTGCTGACCCTCACGGCCTTGGTGTCGATCGTCTTCTCTCCCGATGGCCGTCCTCTCCCTCCTCCCTTCGGGGAGACGCCCTGGCGCTTCTGGGGGGCATCCATCAAACCCTTCCAGGTGTTCAACATCGGGTTCACGTTCGTGGTGTTTGCCGGCCTGGTCCTGCTGCTATTCAGGACCTCTTTCGGCAAGGCGGTGCGGGCCATCGGCGACGACGAGGAGGTGGCGCGGATCGTGGGCATCAACGCCCCGGTGATCATCGCGGTCATCTTCGCGCTCGGGGCCGCCATCGCTGCAACGGGCGGCATCTTGCTCGGGGAAGACCTCGGCATCAAGCCAACCAACGGACTCGTCCTGCTGCTGAAGGGATGGGTCGCGGCGGTGGTCGGCGGCATCGGCAACATCTATGGCGCGATACTGGGTGGGTTCGTTCTGGGCATGGTGGAGAACTACGGTGTCTGGTTCATACCGGCGGCGTGGAAGGATGCCATCGCGTTCGGCCTGCTGATCCTGTTCCTGTCCTTCTGGTCCCGGGGACTACTGCCGAGGAAGTAGCGTCGTGATCGAAAAGCTCAAAGCCGTGAGTCCCTGGCGGCGCTTCACCGCACAACCGGGCAACGTGGGAGCGGCCCTGCGGAAAAACTCCCAGTTCCTGATCACGTTGGCGGTCATCGCGTTGGCCGCGACCTTCATGCTGTCGCAAGGGAGTGGGTTCGCGGTACGCGTCATACAGCTTTCCGCCATTTTCGCCATCCTGGCGGTCAGCCTGAACCTGGTCATCGGGTACACGGGCCTCCTGTCCCTCGCCCACGTGGGTTTCTTTGGCATAGGCGCCTACAGCGTCGCCGTTCTCACCACCCACCCCGCGTACGAGCAGGTGCCGGGACACATCCGCTACTTCGACTGGCCTTTCTTCGCCGCCCTACCCGTGGGCATGCTGGTGGCCGGGGTGGTGGCGCTGTTCGTGGGTGGCGTATTGAGCCGCTTCCGAGACGACATCTTCGTCCTCGTCACCTTCGGTCTGGCGGTCATCGCCCACCGTGTATTCCTGTTCTGGCTGCCCGTGACGAGGGGCGCGTTCGGCATCCATGCGATCGAGAAGCCGTCCATATTCGGATTCGTTTTCGACGGGAAAACAGAATTCATGCTGCTGACGCTCGGATTCCTAGCCCTCGTCGTGTTCGTCTCCTGGCTGGTCGTGAGCTCCTCCTTCGGCCGCGTCCTCATGGCCATCCGCGAAGACGAAGGAGCGATCGAGGTCTTCGGGTACAAAGCGAGGAACTACAAGCTGACGATCTGGGTCATCTCGGCCATGATGGCGGCCGTCGCAGGGGGCTTGAGCGCCAGCGAGCAGACCTACATCGACCCGCAGTCCTTCGTCCTCCTGGAGTCCATCTTCCTGGTCTGCATCGTGATCCTCGGAGGACTGGCCTCGCTGGTGGGGTCGCTCCTGGGGGCGCTGGTCTTCGTGCTCCTGATGGAAGGGATGCGTTTCATCGACTTCATACCGGACGCGCTCGTCGGCCAGGGGCGGTTGGCCATCCTCGGTATCCTGATCGTCCTGCTCATGGTCTTCAGGCCCCAGGGACTGGTCGGCCGGTACAAGCTATGAGCAGCAGCGCGGCCGAGCGAGGTCAGGAGTACGCACTCGAGACCAAAGGGCTGCTCAAGCAGTTCGCCAGCGTCAAGGCGATCAACCACCTGACCATCGCCGTTCCCCGGGGTGGGATCACCAGCATCGTCGGGCCGAACGGCTCCGGAAAGTCGACGCTCATCAACATGCTCAGCGGCACCCTGCCGATCGACGAGGGCATGGTGGTCCTGGATGGGACAGCCCTTCGTGTCATCAAGCCTTACGACAGCCCCTCTCACGGCGTCACCCGGACATTCCAGGAGGTACGGCTGTTCGATCAGATGTCCCTGTGGGACAACATGCTCGTGGTGCTCACCAAGCGAAACGTCCTGGGTGCCCTGCTGGAAAGGGCGGGGACGGCCCACAGCAGCAGAGCCCAGGAACTCCTCGAGATGGTCGGCCTTTGGGACAAGCGCGCGGCTTTCGCCGAAGAGCTGTCCTACGGGCAGCGCAAGCTCTTGGAGATCGCGCGTGCGCTGGCCATGGACGTGAAGCTCTACCTCTTCGACGAGCCCTTCGCTGGCCTCTTCCCCGCCGTCCTGGAAAAGGTGAAGGTCCTGTTGCAGGATCTGAAGAAGGAAGGGAAAACCATCATCTTCATCGAGCACAACATGGACCTCATCCGCGAGTTGTCCGACTACATCTTCGTCCTGGACAGCGGCGAGCTGTTGGCCGAAGGGGAGGTCCATGAGGTGCTGGCGAGGCCGGAAGTCATCGAGGCATACCTGGGAACGTAGCGGGGCAAGCATTGCTGCTAGAGCTTAAGGACGTAGCCGTTCATTACGGGGGCGTCAAAGCCTTGGACGGGGTCTCCCTCGGCCTGGACAGTGGGGAGATCGTCGCTCTGATGGGTCCCAATGGGGCTGGGAAATCCACGGTGCTCAAGGCCATCTTCGGTCTGGCGCCTCTGGATTCGGGCCGGGTCTTCTGGCGCCAAGAGCCCATCGACGTCCTCCCCCACCAGGTGGTCAGTCTCGGCATCGCCTTCGTGCCACAGGGCAGACGTGTCTTCACGCAGCTGACGATCGAGGAAAACCTGGAGATGGGCTGTCTGTACCTCCGGGACAAGGCAGAGAAGCGGCGGAGGATGGACGAGGTCATGGAGCTCTTCCCCATCCTCCACGAGAAGCGGAAGGATAGCGCCAGGGCCATGTCCGGTGGTGAGCAGCAGATGCTCGCCGTCGGCAGGGGTCTCATGGCCAAGCCGACGGCGCTCCTGTTGGACGAGCCGACGCTGGGCCTCGCCCCGAAGATCGTCACGGAGATGTTCGAGAAGATAGCGGAGATCAATGCGACCCGCGACACGGCGATCTTCGTGGTCGAGCACAACATCAGGAGCGTGCTCGACATCGCCGCACGGGTCTACGTGCTGGACAAGGGCAGGATCGTCCACGACGGGACTCCTGCCTCGATACGCGAAACCGACGTGCTGACCCAGGTGTTTCTGGGCCGGATGGAGTGAGCACCGGCTTGGGACCACGACGCCGATGCTGATCGTCAGCGATGAGGACGTACGCGCCCTCCTAACGATGAGCGAGTGCATCGAGACGCTGGACGGCGTGTTCAAAGAGGCCGCGGCGGGCACGGTGTCCAACATGAGCCGCTACCGCGTGCCGTTCACCGGCGGCTCCTACGAGGTCATGGCCGCGGCGTCCGACGAGCTCGGCTACGGCGGCCTCAAGACGTACGTCTCCAACAGCACCGGCGGCCATCACATGGTGGTGCTGCTCTACAGCACCGAGACGGCGAAGCCGGTTGCCTTGATCGCCGCCAACTCGCTCGGCGCGACACGCACCGGTGCCGCAAGCGGCATAGCGACGCGCTACATGGCGCGCGCCGAGGCATCGACCGCCGGCATCATCGGCAGCGGGTCGCAGGCCCGCACGCAGCTCGCCGCCGTCTGCTCGGTCCGGCCCATCGAGCGTGTGCGCGTCTACAGCCCCACGCCGGCGCACCGCGAGGCGTTCGCAACCGAGATGTCGCGGGAGCTCAGTATCGCCGTCGAAGCCGTCGGTTCGGCCGAAGCGGCGGTCGCCGAGGCCGACGTCGTCTGCGTCATCACGACCGCGCACGAGCCGGTCGTCGACGGTGCCGCGTTCCGCGACGGGACGCACGTGAACGCCGCCGGCGCCGCCAACTGGATGTACCGCGAGCTCGACGAGGCCGCCGTGCGCCGCGCCGAGCTCGTCGTCGTCGACGACCTGGCGAACGCGAAGATCGAGTGCGGCGATCTGATATGGGCCGCGGAGCGCCGCGTGTTCCGCTGGGAGCGCGCGGTCGAGCTGCACGACGTGGTCGGCGGGCGCGTCAGCGGCCGACCCTCGCCGGCCGCAATCACGCTGTTCGAGTCTCAGGGCGCCGCGTTCGAGGACGTCGCCGTGGGCGCGCTTGTCTACCGCCGGGCCCTGGAGCGCGGGATGGGCCACGAGGTCTCGATCTAGGGGGCACCCTGCTCACCGGTCAGGCGTGGGTCCGATCGACCGGCAGCTGGATCTGCGAGGAGTGCATCGACGAGGCGGTAAGCGCCGGACGCAGTCTGCTGAGCCCGTGACCTACGCCTGGCGGGCGTCCTTTTCGCGCAGCAGCGCCAGCACCTTCTCCGGGGTGATCGGCAGCGTCTTGATGCGGATGCCGACCGCGTCGAAGATCGCGTTGCCGATGCAGGCGGCCGTGGGGTCCGACCCGAGCTCGCCGAGCCCCTTCGCACCGAACGGCCCGCTCGGTTCGTAGGAGTCGGCGAAGGCGTACTCCAGGGGCGGCATGTCGGCGATGCAGGGGATCTTGTAGCCGTGGTAGTTGAGCTCGACGGGGCGCCCGTTGTCGAACTCCAGGTGCTCCGTCAGCGCATAGCCGATGCCCTGCGCCAGGGACCCGGTCACTTGGCCCACCGCGCCGATGGGGTTCACCACCGTGCCGCAGTCGGCCACTGACACGTAGCTGAGGATCTTCACCTGGCCCGTCTCCGTGTCCACCTCAACCTCGGCCGCCTGCGCGCCGAAGTTGTAGGCGCCCGACTCGTTGCCGTAGCGGGTCACGTCCTGCATCACGGAGTCCGCGTCGAAGGCGCCCGTCGCCACCAACGGCGCGCCGCCTCGCCGGAACAGCCGCGCGCGGGCGACCGTGGCGGTGCTCACGCTGGTCTCGGCCTCGACGTCAAGGATCTCGCCATCGCGTGCCGTGAGCTTGCCGGGCTCCGTCTCCAGCATCTCCGCGGCCGCCTCGAACAGCTGCTCCTTGAGCGCCGCCGCCGCCGCCTTCACCGCGTTGCCGCCAACGTACGTCAGCCGGCTGCCGAACGCACCCAGGCAGAACGTCGTGAGGTCGGTGTCGGCGCGCGATATCGACACGTCGGAGAACTTCACGCCCAGCTCCTCGGCCGCGATCTGGCAGAAGACGGTCGACGCCCCCTGGCCGATCTCGCCCTCGCCGCTGAGGATGTACACCTTGCCGTCCTCGTTCATCTTGATGGTGGCCGAGCCCCCGTCGTAGTCCATGAAGTGGCGCTTGCCGCTCACGTGAACGGTGCAGGCGACGCCGACGCCCCGGTTGGGAGTCTTCGCGGCCCACTTGGCCTTCCAGTCCATCTTCTCTTCGACCAGGTCGATGCACTGCTTCAGCTCACAGCCCTCGACCCGGTTGCCGTGCGGCGAGACGTAGCCGGGCTCGATCGCGTTCAGCCGCAGCAGCTCCAACGGGTCGATCCCGAGCGCCTTGGCGCCGATGTCCAACAGCTGCTCGACGGCCCAGTCGGCCGACGGGTTGCCGAATCCGCGAAACGCACCCGTGGGGATCTTGTTGGTGTAGACGAGGTACGCTTCGGTCTTCGTGTCCGAATACTTGTAGCAGGTCTCGTGGCGGAACGCGGAGACGCCCATGATGGCGGGGGCCTTGCCGGAATACGCCCCGTTGTCGGCCACGATCCTCATCTGCTTCGCGCGGATGTGGCCGTCGCGGGAGAATCCGATCTTCACCCATACCCGCATGGGCACGCGCGGCCGGCTGCCGGCCAGGAACTCCTCTTCGCGCGTGTTGATGATGCGCACGGAGCGCCCGGACTTGCGTGCCAGCAGCGCCGCGATGATGGCGTTGTTGTCGTCGCACGACTTGCCGCCGAAGCCGCCGCCGACCTCCGTCTGAATGATGCGGACGTCGGCCTCGCTCACGCCGAGCACCCAAGCGATGCGCCCGCGCGCCATGAAGAGCGTCTGCGTGTTCATGTAGATGGTGTACTTGCCCGACGCTGAGTACTCGGCGACGCTGCCGATGGTCTCGAGCGGCGCGTGCCACTGGTGCTGGCTCTCGAAGGTGTCCTCCACGATGACGTCGGACTCGGCGAACGCCTTCTCGACGTCGCCGCGCTCCACGGCGATGGTGATCACGGTGTTGTGCTCGTACTGGTCGTGGATCCGCGGCGCCCCGTCGGCCAGGGCCGACTCGGTGTCGAAAACGGCGGGGAGCTCCTCGTAGGAGACCTCGATGAGATCGATGGCGGCTCGTGCCGTGTCCTCGTCGACGGCGGCGACGGCCGCGACCTCGTCGCCCACGTAGCGGACCTTGTCCGTGGCCAGCGCCATCTGGTCCTGGACGAAGGCGCCCCAGCCGCGCTTGAGGGTGTCCTCGGCGGTCACCACGGCCCACACGCCGGGCAGCGCCTCGGCCCTGGCGGTGTCGATGCGCAGGATGCGGGCGTGAG
>JACZSI010000030.1 GCA_022574265.1 Chloroflexota bacterium
GGCCAAGACGTCATCCGTTGACGGGCCGTTGCCCGGCCGCCCGGGGTGCAGCAGGCTGGGGGATGCCGACGCCGGGCGCGCGCTTGCGGGTCTCCAGACTCACGAACGTCTCGGTCTGCCGAACGCCTTCGATGGTGCCGACCTTGTGGTGCAGAAACGCGGCGAGAGCCTCGGAGCTGGCGACGTTGACCCAGACGAAGATGTCGTAGCTGCCGGTCGTGATGGCGACGTGCTCGGTCTCTTGCAGGTCCGCGAGCTCCGTCGCCACCGATTCGACGCGCGCGGGATCGACCTGGAGCCCGATGAAAGCCGAGGTGTGGTACCCGAGCTGCGAGGGCTCGGCGATCGCGACGACGCGGATGACGTGCTCGTCGATCAGCTTCGTGAGGCGGCGGCGCACCGTGCCCTCGCTCACGCCCAGGCCACGGGCCATCTTCGCGTGGGAAGCGCGGCCGTCTCCTTGAAGGATCTCGATGATCGTACGGTCGAGCTGGTCCACGGTAGGCCCTCACCGGCAGGCTCGTCGAAGCGCCACGCCTGTCGTCGGCGGCAACCGTACCCGTGGGCTGCGGCTTTGTCAAACCTAAGGGGCTCTGATGGTGGATATCCGGCGGTAAAGTGGCTTGTTCTGACGTCTTTGCAGCCCTACGCCGCCCAAAGCCATCGCCACGCGGCCGTATCCGGAGGCCCCGGCCGGGAGCGGAGCGCTACTGCTGGCGTGTGTCGCCGCGCGGCTGGAAGATCGACCCAGCGCCGGGCACGTCGGGGGGGATGGACCGCGAGGAGCTCCGGCGCGACCAGGGCCTGCGGAAGAGCAAGCTCGCCGCGGAGAGCGCGGCGGCAGCGGCGACGGCGCGCTTCAGAAAGCTGCGGCGGCCCATCGCGCTGGGGTCTGTAGTCAACGCCTCAGACATGTTGCGATGCTCCAGTAGCCGGGCAGATCGGCCGGCTGCGGTCCGCGGCTATTGTCCCTCCGCGCGGGCTCGAGTTCAAGGGCCGTGGCAGCCCAACCGGCGGCAGGCCGTGTCCGCCACCCTCCGCGGCGGCCCGCCGCAGGGCAGTGGCCCCCTTCACGACCGCCGCCATCTCCGTCTGAGAAATCCATCACAATACTTGTTGACACGTCTGGATGCGGTGGTTTAACGTGGGTCAGCGTAAGGCGGTGGCCTGTCGCGCGCGGGTTTCGGCCCCGCCGGACTGCCGGGGATCGTACCCTCCTCCCGCGATGCGCGTGACCAGATCGCCCGGACTCAAAACCCTAGCCCGAGCAGGTGCATGAACGGCGTCGACCCAGCCTACATGACGCAGGCCGACTGGAAGTCCGTCAGCCAGCTGCTTGTTCCCCTCTGGATGATCCTCGGGTCAGGCCTCGGGCTCGGCTTTTCCATGCTGCTTGCCCAGGGTGCGCTCCCCTCGCTCGCCGCGAGCCGCGACATCACGGCGGCGACCGCGCGACGAGCACGGCCCGCGCTCTATCTGGCGGCCGTCGTGTTCCTCGCAGCCGGCCTGTTCAGCGTCGTCTTGCTCATCAGCCGCCTGGGGACCGTCTCCGACATCTACTATCGCGGTGCCATCTGAGCCGCCTGGGCGCTGACGCGCGATGAACAGCCGCGTCGTCAAGATCGCGATCCCCGTCGTGGGAGCCAGCGTGCTCTTGGTGGTCGCGTTCGTTGGATGGTTCGTGATCTCGGCCTGGTGGAGCAACCCGCCGCCGGTGCTGGGGTTCGGCGAGGGGCCGGAGCAGCCCATCGCATTTCCCCACACCGTGCACGTGAGCGACGCAGGGCTCGACTGTCAGTTCTGCCACCGGACGGTGTCCACCGATGAGGCCGCCACCATCCCCGCCGTTGCCCAATGCCTCTTCTGCCACGGCTTCGATAAGATCGACGGCCGCCTCTCGACGAGCGAGACCGCGCAGGAGGAGCTGGCGAAGCTGATCGCCGACCTCGGCGAGCCGCAGCAGCCGATCAACTGGAACCGCGTGTACCGGCTGCCGGACCACGTGCAGTTCGTCCACGCGCCGCACATCCAGCAGGGTATCTCCTGCTCGACGTGCCACGGAGAGATCGGCGAGATGCAGGTGGTGAAGCAGGTCCGCAACCTCAAGATGCGGGACTGCGTGGACTGCCACCGCGACAACGGGGCACCGACCGACTGCTCCACTTGTCACTATTAGGGGAAGGAGAGACCGGATGGGCCTGACACGACGGCGGTTCCTTCAGTGGGCGGGGGCGACGGGCATCGGTGCCGTCGTCTTCAACGGCTGCCGCGTTCCGGACCACGAGATCCAGGTCCAGAGCCCGGTCCAGATCCCCGAGGACCTCGTCACCGGCCGTGACAACTACTACGCGACGGTCATCCAGGGCCCCAGCTCGAGCGAGGGATTGCTGGTCCGCGTGATGGAAGGGCGCGCCAAGAAGGTGGAAGGCAACCCCGACTACCCGATGAACACGGGCAAGCACGGCCTCCGCGCCGAGGCGCTGCTCCAGGCGGCGTACCACCCCGACCGCATCAAGACGCCACTGCGTCGCGTCGCCAAGGGCGGCCCCTACCGCCCGATCGGGTGGCCCGAGGCCATCGGCGAGCTGACGCGGGTGCTCAACGAGGCGGACCCCTCCCGCGTGGTGCTGGCCACCGCGCCGATCCGCGGGGTGCTCGCCGACGTGACGCACCGGTTCGCGGACTCCTACGGCGCCCGGCTCATCGGCTTCGACCCGCTCGACCAGACGGTGCTGCGCGCCGCGATGAAGCGCGTGTTCGGCCAAGACGCCCTGCCCGACTTCGACATCGCCCGCACGGGGTACCTGCTGAGCTTCGGGTCCGACTTCCTCGGCACGTGGCTCGACCCGACGCACTTCGCGCGGGGCTACGGTGAGTTCCGGCAGGGCGACGGCGAGCGAGGCTACCTCGTGCAGGTCGACTCCCGCTTCTCGCCGACCGCGGCCGCGGCCGACCAGTGGGTGTACGTCACGCCCGGCTCCGAAGGGCTGCTCGCGATGGCGATGATCCACACGATCGTGAGCGATGGGCTCGGCGACGGCGCCGCGGCCAGCGCGCTCACCGGCGGACGCGGCGCGAGCGCGCTCTCGGCATTCACGCCAAGCGCCGTCGCGGAGCGCGTGTTCGGCGAGACGGGCGGCGGCGCCGAGCGCATCCGCAAGATGGCCCGCGACTTCGCGAGCAAGGAGCACGGGCAGGCGCTCGCCATCGGCGGCGGCTCGGCCGGCGCGTATGCCAACGGCCTCTTCAACCTCACCGCCATCTACGCGCTCAACCACCTGGTCGGCGCCGTGGACCCGCCGAACGGCGGCGGGCTCGTCTTCAACCCGCCGAGCGATGAGCCGCGCATCACCGCGGCGCCGCTGCGCGAGTGGAAGCAGCTCATCGGCGACATGCGCGCGGGCAACGTCGACGTGCTCCTCGTGCGCGACGCCAACATCGACTATGGCCTGCCCGGCTCGCTCGGCACCCGCGAGGCCCTCGGGAAGGTCGGCACGATCGTCAGCTTCTCGAGTTTCCTGGACGAGACGACGGTGCTCGCCGACCTCATCCTCCCGGGCAGCACGCCGCTGGAGGAGTGGGGCACCGACATCCCCGACCCCGGCCCCGGATACCGGACGGTCGCCTTCCAGCAGCCGGTCATCAACCCGTTCCACGGCACGCTGTCCTTCGGCGACGTGCTCCTCCAGACAGGACGCGAGCTCGGCTTCGGCGACCAGCTGCCCTGGGCCACGATGCGCGACGCCGTGCGCGATACGGCCCGGGCGCTCCACGAGACCGGCGGCGGGTCGGTCACGCAGCCGACGTTCCCGGAGTTCTGGAAGCGCGCGCTCGAGCGCGGTGGCTGGTGGGACATGAACGCGACGGCCGGCGCTGCTTCGGCTCCGCCCCGGCTCCCCACGGCAACGGTGTTGCCCAAGCTGGCCGGCGACGAGAACCAGTACCCCTTCTTCCTCGTCCCCTACGAGGCGCACGGCATCGGTGCCGGCGGGTTCGCCCACCTCCCGTGGGTCCAGTCCGCACCCGATCCCATCACGACCGTGGCGTGGGCGACGTGGGTGGACGTGAACCCGACGACGGCCCGGGAGCTCAACCTGCACCAAGACGACATCGTGATCGTCGGCGCGCCGAACGGCCGCTTCCTCGAGGCGGCGGTGTACGTCAACCCGGCGACGCCGCCCCACGTCGTCTCGATCCCCTTCGGCGGCGGGCACGAGCACTTCACCGGCGTCGCGGCAAAGCGCGGGGCCAACGTGCTCGACATCCTTGAGGACTCCGAAGATACGGAGACGGGCGCGCTCGCGTGGGCAGGCACCCGCGTGCGGCTGACCAAGACCCGAAACCGCGTCAAACTGCCCAAGCTCGAGGGGAACGAGCTGGCCGTTCAGCTGCCGGGCGAAGAAGTCATCGAAGTCCAGCACGTGAGCCGGTAGGCGAGGATCAGAGGACATGGCAACAAAGACGAAATCGAGCGCGCAACGGGACACTCCCAAGTGGGAGATGGTCATCGACCTAGACCGGTGCACGGGATGCCAGGCGTGCGTGATCGCGTGCCAGGCGGAGAACAACATACCGATCAACGAGGAGTCGGCCTTCCACGAGCACCGCGCGATCCAGTGGATACGGATCGAGCGGTACTGGGAGGGCGAGTTTCCGGACGTCAAGGCCCGGTTCCTCCCGCTGCTCTGCCAGCAGTGCGACAACGCGCCGTGCGAGCCGGTGTGTCCGGTCTACGCGACCTACCACAACGAGGAAGGGCTGAACGTGCAGGTCTACAACCGGTGCGTCGGCACGCGCTACTGCGGCAACAACTGCCCGTATCACGCGCGGCTGTTCAACTACTGGGAGCCGGTCTGGCCCGAGGACCTGCGCAACCAGCTCAACCCGGACGTGACCGTGCGCACGCGCGGCGTCATGGAGAAGTGCACCTTCTGCATCCAGCGGATCCGGCGCGCGACCCGCGGCGGCGAGGCGGTGGAAGACGGCGCGCTCCAGCCGGCGTGCGTCCAGTCCTGCCCGACCTCCGCGCTCGTCTTCGGCAACGCGAACGACCCGGACGCCAAGGTGACGCGGCTCAAGAACGACGAGCGGCACTTCCGCGTGATGGAGCACCTGGGCACCGACCCGAGCGTGACCTACCTCAAGCAGGTTGACGTCGATGGTTGACGCCGCCCACGAGATCCCGCCGCTCCCGACGCACCAGGAGGTGACGCGGGACGTTCTGGCGCGATTCCAGGAACTCGGCGCCCGCTACTGGGGCTGGGTGACGGTCTTGTCGTTCCTGTTCGTGCTGGGCATCTTGGGCTTCGTCATCCGGCTCACCTGCGGCTTCGACGACCGTTCCATCTGGGGCTATCACGTGGCGACGATGTCGTTCATCGTCACGACGTTCCTCGCCATGCCGCTCATCTCGGCGGGTCTGCGGCTCATGAAGGCGCACTGGCGCCGGCCGCTCACGCGGGTGACGGAGAACATGAGCATCACCGGGCTGCTGGTCGTGCTCATGCTGCTGCCGGCACTCGCGGCCCTGCCGCCGCTGGAGGGCCGCCGGAACATCTGGTTCGACTTCCCCCTCGGCGCACCCGGCGTGTGGAACGTCTTGGGGTTCGGGAACCTGGCGCTGGTGGGCCTCGCGCTTCTGTGGGTGCTCGCGCTGCCGGACCTGGCAGCCGCGCGGGACCACCTGCCGCCGTCCGCCCGCCAGCGCGTCATCTCCTGGGCGTCGCTTGGATGGATCGGTCACCTGCGGCAGTGGCGAGTGCTCTATTCGGCCTCCATGCTGTTCGGCGCCATGTACCTCCTCGCCTACCCGCTGGTGCAGTCGCTGCTGATCGCCGACTTCCACGCGGGCCTGCTTCCGGGGCTCAAGGACGCCATCGCTCCGGCGCGGGCGGTCGTCCACGGCATCCAGGGCGCGATCGCGATGACGATCGTCGTCATGTACGTGATGCGCCGCCTCGGCGGGTACGAGCGATACTTCGCCGTCGACCAGTTCTGGGCACTCTCGAAGCCGCTGCTCGCCTTCTCGCTCTTCTGGTTCTACTTCTGGTGGTCGAGCTTCATCACGTTCTGGTACGGGCGGCTGCCGGGGGAGACGGACCTGATCCGTTTCCTGGTGCTGAACTCCTACCTCGGCCCGTTCATCGTCTCGATGGTGCTGAACTTCATCGTGCCGCTGGTCACGCTGATCTGGTCGCCGGTCAGGCGGAGCGCGTGGGGACCGGCGCTCGTGAGCGTCGGCATCCTCGTCGGCAGCTACGTCAACGAGGTCCGCACCTACGTCTCGGCGTTCTCGATCGAGGACCCGACGCTGCATGCGCTCGACGGGATCCCGCCGGGGCAGTGGCCGGAGGCCGCCGACGTGCTCATCGGCATCGGCGGCATCGCGGGGTGCGTGCTGCTCTTCATGCTCGTCAGCAAGATCGTCCCCGTCATCTCGATGTGGGAGGTCGGCGAGGGGTTGCGTCTCACGAAGGTCCGCCGGTACCTGAACCGCCAAGTAAGGGTCATCGCCAAGTCGCACTAAGCTTGCCCCCGGAGTGACATGTACTACCGCCGAACACTGAGCGACGCGCAGATCAACCGTGAGCTGCTGCACGTCGTGTTCACGACGCCGATGTGGTGGATCGTGATCGTCGGCCTGCTCGGGCTGGTCGTTGGGCTAGCGGTCATCGCGGTCGGCTTCATGTTCAACCAGGGGTTGGGCGTCACGGGGTTGCGCCAGCCGGTGTTCTGGGGCTTCTTCATCACCAACTTCGTGTTCTGGGTCGGCATCAGCCACGCGGGCGTGATGATCTCGGCGATCCTGCGCCTCTCCCAGGCGGAGTGGCGCCGCCCGATGGTGCGCGCGGCGGAGATCATGACGGTCTTCTCGCTGATGGCGGCACTGACGATGCCGCTGGTGCACGCCGGACGGGCCTGGCGCATCTTCTACTGGATCTTCCCGTACGACTGGTCCCGCGGCATCTGGCCGGACATCCGCTCGCCGCTGATCTGGGACCCGGTCGCCATCTTCACGTACCTGATATCGAGCTCGCTCTTCGTCTACACCGCGCTCATCCCGGACCTCGCGGTCATCCGCGACCGCGGCAAGGGGACGTGGCGGTACCCGGTGTACGCGGTGCTCTCGCTCGGGTGGCACGGCAGCCCCCACCAGTGGAAGCTCCAGGGCATGGCGGGCATCCTGCTCTCGGCGCTCATCCTGCCGGTCTTCGTCTCCGTGCACAGCATCGTGTCGTGGGACTTCGGCGTTTCGCTCGTGCCGTCGTGGCACGTCACCGTCTTCGCGCCCTACTTCGTCATCGGCGCGGTGCACTCGGGCGTCTCGGCGGTGGTGACGCTGATGGTCATCATGCGGAAGCTCTACCACCTGGAGAACTACATCTGGGAGGAGCACATCGACGCGCTGGCGCGCCTCCTCATCGTGGTCGCCACCGGCTGGTTCTTCCTGTTCTGGCTGGACCTCGTGTTCTCGCTGTGGACGCGGGAGGAGCAGGAGATGGTGGTGTGGAACCTGCGGCTGTTCGAGGCGCCGTGGGGCTGGCTGTTCCTGACGTTCTTCATCACCTCCTACGTCATCCCCGTGCCGCTCTGGCTGTTCAAGCGCGTGCGCCGCAGCTTCACGTGGATGCTCTGGACAAGCCTGCTCGTCAACGTCGGCATGTGGCTGGAGCGGTTCCTCATCATCGTGCCGGGCCTCGTGCGGAAGGGGCCGCTGGTGTTCGACTACGGCACGTACCGCCCAAGCCCCATCGAGATCATGATCGTCGTTGGGACGCTGGCCCTGGTACCGTTCCTTCTGTTGCTGTTCAGCAAGTTCTTCCCGCTCATCCCCCTGTGGGAAGTGAAGGAAGGCCAGAAACTCATCGATCACGTCCAGCTGGGCAACGTCGAAGTGCCCGCGTTGGTAAAGGAGCACTAGCGATGGCGAACCGGAAACTTCTCGGCCTGTTCCAAGAGCCGCAACAGGTGGCCGACGCGATGAACGAGCTCAAGGCGAGCGGCATCGCGGCGGAGGACATCGACATCTACTCCGGGAGTCCGTTCCCGGAGGGGTCGTTCGGCGAGCATGAGCCCCACCACCGGCTGTACATGTTCCCGCTCGTTGGGGCGCTGATCGGGTTCGCCATCGGCCTGCTCTTCACCGCGGGGACGCAGATCTCGTACCCGCTCGTCACCGGCGGCAAGCCGCTGCTCTCCATCCCGCCGATGACGATCATCATGTACGAGAACACGATGCTGGGCGCCATCATCGCCACGGTGCTCGGCGTGCTGTTCGAGTCGCGCCTGCCCAAGCGCAGCCTCGGCCTCTACGACGAGCGCATCACCGAGGGGTACATCGGCATCATCGTCGACAGCCCGGAGGACAAGGCCGCCCAGGCGGAGAGCCTGATGAAGGCCGCGGGCGCCGAAGAAGTGAAGCACGAGTCGTAGCGGGACAAGGAGCAGACGAACGGTGCATCGCATGTGGAGCAGGAAAGGGGCGCTGGCGGCGGCATTCGTGCTGCTGGCCCTCACGCTCGCCGCGTGCAAGCCGGGCGACCCGGGGCGGTCCACCGGCGCCTACCCGATCGACATCTTCCAGGAGATGCACTACAACCAGTCCTACAAGGCAGGGGAGCCGCCTCGTCTCCTCCCGCCGGAGGGCTCCGTGCCCATCACCGGAGGGTACATACCGGCGGTCAGCAAGGCCGAGTCGGCGGACCTCACGAGCCCGTACCCGGTGGACGGACGGACGCTTGCGCGGGGCGCGCTGCTCTACCGTCAGAACTGCTCCATGTGCCACGGGCTCGCGGCGGCGGGTGACGGGCTGGTCGGCGTGAAGCTCCAGGACTACGGCATCAACCCACCTGCCTTCGACTCCGTGCGCATCCGGGACCTGACCCCAGGCGAGGCGTACTCATCGGTCTCGCGGGGCTTCGGCGGATTCATGCCCCGCTTCGAGGCATTGCTGAACGAGGAGGACCGCTGGGCGCTCGTCGCGCTGATCGACGCGGCGGCGGCCGAGCGCGCCGCGGCGCTCGATGCGATCAACAGCCTGGATGAGCCTGAGCGGACGCTGCGTCTCCTCGAGCTGCGAGATGCGTCCGGTTAGGCGTTGGCGGGCGCGTCCGGCGCCGGGCCGGTGATCACGGTGGCTCACGTGCGTCAACAGAGGACCCAGGCCCGCTGGTGGCTGCCCGGCGTACTCGCGGTGGCGCTTGTGGCGCTGCTCACGTCTCCGGCGCACGCCCAGGTGCAAGAGCCCCTGCCCTTGGAGCTTGAGGTCCAGGCGCAGGCGCTGTATGAGAGCGTCATGTGCCCGCAGTGCGCCGGCCAGACGATCTCGCAGTCGCATTCGCAGATCGCCAAGGCCATGCGAGCGGCCGTCCGCGAGGGGCTGCTGGCGGGCGAGAGTCCGGAGGAGGTCCTCGATTCGCTCGTCGTCTCGTTCGGCGAGGGTGTGCTGGCGTCGCCGCCCACACGCGGCTGGCCGCTGCTCGTCTGGCTCGGCCCTCCCGTAGCGCTTGTCCTGGGAGGCGCCGCACTGGTGCTCGCGGTCCGGGGGCTGCGCCGGGGGGCCGGCCGAGACACGGCACCCGCCGAGAGCAAGGCCACGGGCGACCTCGCACCGTATCTAGACTTGGTGGACAGGGAGATCGGCGAGGCTTAGGCGGAAGGAGCGGCATGGCTGATCTGGGGACGGCGACGATAACCCTCGCGCTTGCGCTCGCGGCGTACGGCAGCGTGGCGTCGTTCGTGGGCGCGAACGGGCGGCAGGAGGCGCTCGTCGTGAGCGGGCGGCGGGCGAACTACATGGCGGCGCTCGCGCTCGGCGTGGCGGTCCTCGCGCTGGTGACGGCGTTCCTGAGCAACGACTTCAGCATCCGCTACGTGGCGGAGCATTCCAACCTCGCCATGCCGCGCATCTACACGTGGGTCGCGTTCTACGCCGGCAACGAGGGCTCGCTGCTCTTCGTCGCCTTCGCCCTCAGCGGCATGGCGGCGGTCTCGATGGCGATGACGCCGCGCCGTGCGGGCGCGCTGCGCGCGTATACCAACGGCGTGCTGATGCTGATCCTGACGTTCTTCCTGGTCGTGCTGCTCGTGCTCGCCAACCCCTTCGTGGAGCTTGCGGCGGCGCCGTTCGACGGCATCGGCATCAACCCGCTGCTGACGCATCCGGGCATGTTCGTGCACCCGCCGATGCTGATGACGGGGCTCGTGGCGATCACGGTGCCGTTCGCGCTGGGCATGGGCACGCTGCTCTCGGGGCGGATCGACGACGAGTGGGTGGACAGCGCGCGGGTCTGGGGACTCGTCGCGTGGGCCCTGCTCGGGACGGGGCTGCTGCTGGGGGCGTGGTGGGCCTATACGATCCTGGGCTGGGGCGGGTACTGGGCATGGGACCCGGTGGAGAACGCGGCGTTCATGCCTTGGCTGGCGCTGACCGCCTTCATCCACTCCATCATGGTGCAGAAGCGGCGCGGCATGTTCCGGATGTGGAACATCGCGCTCATCAACATCGCCTATACCCTCGGCGCCTTCGGCATCTTCATCAACCGCGGGGGGCCGGTGCCGTCGGTGCACTCGTTCGGCGCGTCGACGCTCGGCTGGGTCTTCCTGACGTTCTTGGGCGTCGCCACGCTCGCTTCGTTCGGTCTCTTCTTCTACCGCCTGGCGGTGCTGCGCAGCACGCACGCGCTGGAGTCCACGCTCTCGCGCGAAACAGCGTTCCTCGTGAACAACCTGCTGCTGCTGGGCATCGCCTTCGCCACGCTGTGGGGCGTCGTCTTCCCGCTGATCTCCGAGCTCACGACAGGCCGCACGATCACCGTGGGCGAGCCCTTCTTCAACCAGGTCAACGGTCCGATGATGCTCGCGCTGATCGTCCTGATGGGCGTCGGACCGCTGCTGCCGTGGCGGACCGCCACGTGGGCGACGGTCCGCCGGGCGCTCGTCGTGCCGGTCGCGATCACGGCCGCCATCACCGCGGCGGTCGCGGTGCTGTTCGAGATCCGCATCATCGCCGTCCTCGTGGGGACCGCCGCCAGCACGCTCGTCGCGGTCTCCGTGCTGCGCGAGTGGGTGCGCGGGACCATCGCGCGCCACCGGGCCACGGGGGCGGCGTACCCGCTCGCGTTCGCGGCGCTCATCGCCTCGAACCGGCCACGCTACGGCGGGTACGTCGTGCACCTGGCGATCGTCATGCTCGCCTTCGGCATCATCGGGTCGACGTTCTACAGCACCACGCGCGACGTGTTCATGCGCGTGGGCGACAGCACGACCGTCGGCGTTTACACCGTCGAGTTCGCCGCCGTCGAGACGACGACGTTCGCGGACCGGACGGAGCGCGAGGCGGTCCTGCGCATATCGCGCGACGGCAAGCCGCTGGGCACGATGCGCGCGTGGAACGGCGTCTATCCCTCCTTCCAGATGGTCTCGACCAGGGCTGCGATCCGCTCGACGCCGGTGGACGACCTGTACGTCATCTTCAGCGAGGTGCAGCCCGATGGGCAGACCGCGGCGTTCCGGCTGCTGGTGAACCCGATGGTGTGGTGGATGTGGGTCGCCGGCCCCTTCGTCATCCTGGGGACGGTGATCGCGCTGTGGCCGGCCCGCCAGCGAGCGGCCGCCTACGTCGAGCTCCCCGATCGCGCGGGCGCCGGGCTTGCCGAGGGCGCGTCGTGACCGTGCTCATCGTCACGCTGCTGGTCGCTGCTTCGGTGGCCGTGCTTGCCTACCCCCTGCTCGTGCGGCGCCCCGTCGACCCGGACGAGCAGGCCGAAGAGCTTTCCCTGGGGTTACGGAAGGCCCGCGACCGCGTCTACGAAGAGATCCGCGTGCTCCAGCAGGAGTACTTCTTGGAGACGGTCTCGCAGGAGGAGTACACGGAGCAGCTCCAAGCAGCGCGCCTACGGGCCGCCGAGCTGCTCGCCCAGCAGCAGCAGGTGCAGCAGACGCTTCGGTCCATCGGCGAGGGCGTCGAGGAGCAGATGGGCCTGGCCGGGGACGGCGGGCGCGACCCGTGAGGCGGGCCGCGGTCGTCGCGGCCATCGCGTGGGCGCTGGCGCTGGGCGTCCCCGGCGCGGCCATCGCGCAGGACGCCGCCGAAGCCGTCATCACGGGCGTCGTCGCGCACGGCGCAGACCCCGGAAGCTTCGACCCAACCGCGCTCCTCGTGTCGCTGGACGTGCTCGAAGGCGTGAGCCCGCTGGCTCAGCTGAGCACCCGTCCCGCGGCCGACGGGACGTTCACGTTCACCGTCGCCCCCGCGCCGACCCGGACCTACTTCCTGAGCGTCGAGCACCAGGGCGCGCGCTATTCGGCGAGCCGCCGCGCCGACACGCTGGACGATCCCGTCACGCTGACGGTGTTCGACGCGACGAACGACCCCGGCGTGCTCCGCTTCGACACCTACACGGTGCTCGTCACCGGCGCGCTGGGCGACGACGGCATCGTCGAGGTGCTCGAACGAGTCGCCGTCAGCAACGACAGCGACACCACGCTCGTGCCCGACTTCGACGCCGAGGGCCCGGCCATGCTGGGGTTCTTGCGGTTCGGACTTCCGTCGGGGGCGTACAACCTCGACGTGCGCTCGGACCTGGTCGGCGGCGAGGTCCTGGAGGTGGACCTCGGCTTCGCCCTGACGACGCCCGTGCCGCCGACGCGCGGCGAGCCGCACGAGTTCGAGTTCGTGTACCGGCTCGACTACGACGGCTCCGCCATCGACCTGAGCCGCACGATGCGGTTCGGCGCGGCCTCGTTCCGCTTCGTGGCGCCGGTAGACGTCGCGCGGCCCGCCTCGCCACGGCTCGTGGACCTGGGCGCGGCGGAGTTCGACGGACGGCTGCTCCGGCTCCTCGAAGGCGAGGACATCGCGCCCGGCGAGCGGATCGAGCTCACGCTATCGGGGCTACCGACGCCGTCGCTGCGCGCGCGGCTCCAACGCCAGGTGGGCGATGTGTACCTGCGGTTCGTCGTGCCGGGGCTGGTGGCATCGGCGATGCTCGGCCTGCTCGTGGTTGGGCTCGCCCGCCGCCGCCGAGCGTCCGCGGCCGAGGGCGCGAGTGCGGCCGAGCGTCGCGCCGCGCTGCTCGCGGAGGTCGGCGCGCTCGAGGCGCGCCGGCGCGACGGCAGCGTGAGCGACCGGAGCCACGAGGCCGAGCGTGCCGCGCTCAAGCAAGCGCTCGTCGCACTGGAGATCGAAGAGCGCCTGGACCGCTGATACTACGTACGTGCATTGCGCCGCACTTCGTAAGCACGTATTCTTTCCGCATGGCCGCGAAACCTCAGGAGTCAGTACGGGCGAATGCCGGGCTGGGCGCGGACGTGCCTGCCGTCCGCTGCGTCGGCCTGGCCAAGCGCTTCGGCGCCACGGTCGCCGTGCGGGAAGCGAGCTTCGAGGTGGGCCGCGGCGCGCTCATGGCGCTTCTCGGGCCGAGCGGCGGCGGCAAGACGACCCTCCTGCGCATGATCGCCGGCTTCGAGTCCCCGGACGAGGGGTCGATCGAGATCGACGGCCGGACGATGGTCAACGGCCGGACGCCCGTGCCACCCGAGCAACGGCGTGTGGGCATGGTGTTCCAGGACTTCGCCCTCTTCCCCCACCTCAGCGTGCGCGACAACGTGGCGTTCGGCGCCCCCAAGGGACCGGACCGCGACGAGCGCGTCGCGAGCGTACTCCTGCTCGTGGGCCTCGAGTCCTCCGGCGAGCGTATGCCCCACCAGCTCTCCGGCGGCGAGCAGCAGCGCGTCGCCCTGGCCCGCGCGCTGGCGCCGCGCCCGGCGGTGGTGCTGCTCGACGAGCCCTTCTCGAACCTGGACGCGGCGCTGCGGGCCAGGGTGCGCGACGAGGTGCGCCAGATCCTGCGCGCGGCCGACACCGCGGCTGTCTTCGTCACCCACGATCAGGACGAAGCATTCGGCCTCGCCGACCAGGTCGGTATCCTTCTGGACAACACCGTCGTCCAGGTCGGCACGCCGGAGGACGTCTACCTCCACCCCGCCTCGCTGGACGTCGCGCGCTTCCTGGGCGAGGCGAACGTGCTGGACGGCGTGGCCTCCGCGGGGTCGGTGGTCTGCGAGCTGGGCACGCTCGCCATCGGCGGCGACGCCGGGCTCACGGGCCCGGTCAAGGTCGCGGTGCGGCCGGAGACGCTGCGCCTGCACCCCGAGGATGGGCCTTCCGTCACGGCCGAGGTCGTCGGGCGCGAGTTCCACGGCATCTACAAGCTGGTGACGCTGCGGCTGCCTTCGGGCACGACGCTATCCGCCGTGATGGGGCTCCACGTGCCGGCCACGGTCGGCGAGAGCGTGCAGGTCGGCGTCAACAGCTTCGTTTCCGCGTTCCCCGCCTAGCCGCCCCTATTTGAACGTCCCCTCGACGATGTCGAGCACCTGGTGCAGGCCGCTCAGCGTGAAGTTGCCCTCGATCCCGCCGATGCCG
>JACZSI010000160.1 GCA_022574265.1 Chloroflexota bacterium
TTTGCTGCTTCTTGCCTCTCGGTGAAGTCATCTTCATTACCGATCCAATTGGCGTAGCCGAATTGGGTGAGCAGTAGGTCAACCGACGACGTGAGATGATGTACCTCGTTCCACACGGGTACGCAACGCTCAGGGGTGTTGACTCGGCAATCGTTCAGGTTCAGCAGCGCCTTATCGCCAATCTTGACGAGCGCGTACGAATCCCCCGATTCGCGGTGAGGGAACGTTGTGATCGCGAGTTCGTCGTCCAATCCTACGTCTTCGCCACGGTCGCATTCGCGAGCGTCAAAGCCCTGGCCCTTTAGAAAAGTAACCACTCGCTTGTCGAGGGTTCTATGGAAGAGAAACGTTACGTCTCCCAAGCCGGAAGAAGCCAATCCGCGTACGAAAGGTACTGTGAAATGATCGGAATGCTCGTGCGAATACCAAATAACTATCTTCTTGCCCGATGCGCGGAGCGTGGAATAGAGCCTATCATTCGAAGTCGACTGATCCAGTAAAGCCCACCCATTATTGAACGCTGTTCCTTCGACCCACGGGTCCATTACCAGAACGGTTCTATCCGTCTCAATGAGGACCGAGGCGTGATTGATGAACGTGAGTCGATTCATGAGTGAAGGTCCCCTACGCGTGGCGGCAACACGAGTCGCGCAACCCCGGAGTGATGACAACCGAATGGGGCAGATCGGCGAACCACTTGTCGACCTCGGCCCGACCGCTAGGGGCGATTCATAGCAGGAAGCATCGGGCTGCGCAACCGACCTGGCTAGTGTGCTTGCTGGTCCCCGCCCGCCCCAGCGCTCCCCTCTGCCGCCGGAAGCGGCTCGCAGCGCCGCGCCGTGGTGATGAACCCCGTGTGCGCCACCATCCGGTGCTCCGGGCGGACGCTCTTGTCCGTGACGTGCCACGGCCGCTCCCAGAGCTCGACCGTCTGCACGAGCCGCCAGCGCGTATCGAGGTTGAGCGCCAAGGTGAGCTGGTGTACCTGGAGCACGGTCGGGAGGTAGCTCAAGACGACGCCGCCGAGACGCAGCGCGTCGGCGAGCCCGTCCAGGAGGCGCCACGGCTCGGGGATGTCCACGAGCACGCGGTCGATGCCGCGCTCGGCGATCCCCTCGTAGGCGTCGGCGACCACGATGGTGTGGTTCGCGGCGCCCGGCGCGAGCTCGGCGACGTTGCGGCGCGTCGGCTCGACGATCTCCTCGCGCACCTCGTACGAGGTGAGCGCGCCCGACGGCCCGATGGCGCGCAGGACCGCGGCCGCGGCCGCGCCGGAGCCCAGGCCGACCTCGAGGACGCGCGCGCCGGGGTAGAGGTCGGCGTGCATCAGGATCGCGCCGAGGTCCTTCGGGTAGATGACCTGGCTCTGCCGGGGCAGGTCGAGCACGCCCTCGGCGAAGGTCGGGCGCAGCACGAGCATGCGGTGGCCCTTGTTCGTGAGCACGGTGAAGCCTTCGGTCCGGCCGATCAGCTCGTCGTGGGGGACGTAGCCGAGGTGCGTCTCGAAGAGCGCGCCGGCCGCGAGCACCACGCGGTAGCGCCGCCGGCGGCGGTCGTAGAGGATGACGACGTCGCCGTCCGCGAGCGGGGCGCGCCGGAAGTCGGATTCGTTGGGCATGGCGTGGAGGGTACCAGACTGGCCGCAGCCGCCCTCAGCTTCGCCATGCCCGTCGGGGATGGGACGAGATCCTTCGCTGCGCTCAGGATGACAGCGTGGTGGGCGAGCGAGAGGGCGCACGGCCGTGCGCCCCTACCGGAAAGTGGCACTGGCCCGCCGCTGCTGAATGACCGCGATGCTTGCAGTCGGCGACTCTACCCCTTATGGGTTAAGGGCTGTGCCCTTGCTGGAGCTTGGTGAGCTCCTCCATCACCGCCTTGGGGTCGGGCAGCGTGCCCTGGTGCTGCTCCTTGTGCCGCACGATGCCTTCCGGGTCGATGATGAACAGCGAGCGGCGGGCCTGGCCGTTGTCCTCGTTGAAGACGCCGTAGGCCTTGAGCGTCTCGCCGTGCGGCCAGAAGTCGGACAGCAGCGGGTGGGGCGTGTTGCCCAGCGAGCCCGCCCACGTGCGCAATGCGTTCCGCGTGTCGGCGCTGAGGCCCAGCACCTGCGCGCCTGCCTCCGCGAAGTCTTTTGTCGCTCGACCGAACGACGAGGTCTGGCTCGTTCAGCCTCCGGTGAATGCGGCGGGGAAGATGTGGAGGACCACCCACTTCTCGCCCTTGAAGTCGCTGAGCGAAACGTCCTCGTTGTTGTGGCTCTTGAGCGTGAAGCCGGGGGCTGGCTGCCCTACGTCGACCATGCGTTGCCTCCGTGGAGTGGGTTCGTGAGCGTGCGGCCCGAGGATAGACCGCGCCGTGGTGCGCGTAAAGGGCGCTTCAGCCGTCGCGGCGCCAGCGCAGCTGCGGACGGCGCGCGGCGGCGGTCTCGTCAAGCCGCGAGACGGGCGTGTCGAAGGGCGCGTTGGCCAAGAACGTCTCGTCGCGCGCGGCCTCGGCGTCGATGTCGGTGAGCGCCTCGATGAAGGCGTCGAGCGTCTCTTTCGACTCCGTCTCGGTCGGCTCGATCATGAGCGCCTCGGCGACGACCAGCGGGAAGTACATCGTGGGGGCGTGGAAGCCGTGGTCGAGGAGGCGCTTGGAGACGTTGAGCGCGTTGGCGCCCGGCCGCTTCTTCGCGGAGAAGACGACCTCGTGCATCACGCGACGGTCGAAGGGGAGGTCGAAGAGCTCGCGCAGCATGACCTGGAGGTAGTTGGCGTTGAGCACGGCGTTGCCGCTGATGTCGAGCATGCCCTGGCCGCCGAGGAGCGTGATGTAGGTGAAGGCGCGGACCAGGACGCCGAAGTTGCCCGAGAAGCCGCCGATGCGTCCGATGCTTTTCGGCGGCATCTCGAGGCCGTACGCGCCGGAGCCGCGCCGGACGGCGACCGGGCCTGGGAGGAAGGGCGTGAGCGTCGCGTTCGTGCAGATCGGGCCCGCGCCCGGCCCGCCGCCGCCGTGTGGCGTGCTGAAGGTCTTGTGCAGGTTGAGATGGACGACGTCGAAGTCCAGGTCGCCCAGCTTGACGCGGCCGAGGAGCGCGTTCATGTTCGCGCCGTCGCCGTAGACGAGACCGCCGGCCTCGTGCACGATGCGGCACATCTCGACGGCGTTGCGGTCGAAGAGGCCGAGGGTCGTCGGCTGCGTGAGCATGATGCCGGCCAGGCTGCCGTCCGCCTCGGCCCGGAGCGCGTCGAGGTCGATGTTGCCGTCGGCGTTGGAGGGGACGGAGACGACGCCGAAGCCGGCCATCGCGGCGGACGCTGGGTTCGTGCCGTGGGCGGTATCGGGGATGAGCATCTTGCGGCGGGCGCCCTCGCCCCGCCCCTCGAGCGCGGCCCGGATCGTGAGCATGCCGG
Organism: Chloroflexota bacterium; assembly: GCA_022574265.1. GTDB lineage: Bacteria > Chloroflexota > Dehalococcoidia > Lucifugimonadales > Australimonadaceae > JADFRC01. The sequence continues at coordinate 3,399 of JACZSI010000160.1, forward strand.
CGAGCTCCCCCTGCGCGCCGGCCAGCGGCGCGAGGCTCACCGCCGCCATGCCGGTGACCTCGGCCAGCAGCTCCTGGAGCCGGTACATGACCCCGATCGCCCCCTGGACCTGACGCTCCGGCTGGGCCGGGTGCGCCGAGGCGAAGCCCGCCAAGCCGGCCATCGCCTCGTTGAAGCGGGGGTTGTACTTCATCGTGCAGCTGCCGAGGGGGTAGAAGTGCGTGTCCACCGAGAAGTTGAGCTGGCTGAGGTGGGTGAAGTAGCGGACGACCTCGCCCTCCGTGACCTCCGGCAGGTCGAGGCCGGTCCGCAGCAGCGAGGCGTCGGGCAGCGGCTGCTCCGGGACGTCGGAGGCGGGCAGCGAGACGCCCGTGCGGCCCGGCCGCGAGCGCTCCATGAGCAGCCGGCGGCGGTCGTGGGCCTCGTCGGTGGGGCTTGCGTTGCGA
>JACZSI010000161.1 GCA_022574265.1 Chloroflexota bacterium
AAGCGGCGGGCGAACGCGGGCCAGTCGATGGCCTCGGACCGCAGGTCCGTCAGCAGCTCGCGGCTCGGCGCCAGCCCGCGGTCCCAGCCGTCCACGCGGTCCTTCCGCACGCCGCGCGGCCAGACGCGCATGACGAGCAACCGGTGGCCGTCGTCGGGCGATGGGGCGTCGTAGATACGCTTGGTCCGGATGGGCATGCCGCGCGCCGTGGAGCGATTGGGCGGGTGCTATGGGAACTCAAGCTTGATGCCTGCGTGGCGCATCAACTGAACGAACCTGCCGAGCGTTGTAGGCTCCACCGAATGGTTCTGCTTGTCGTCCAGACGTTGGTTCGTGTCACGAATCATCTCGTCCAATGTCACAACTTGAACTCGATTGCCTGCGACCCGCCGTTTGCGGAGGGCGTCACCATCATCTCTGAGCCGAGCACAGTAGATGACGTAAGTGGACCCCTTTTTTTGGCCGAACTCCTCCCGAACTTTGGCCGCTAATCCGTCGGCCCACTCTTCTTCAAAGAGAGGCTTGAAATAGCGTCTGTCCGTATGGGCAGGGTTGTCTACCATCCGTTGGCCGCGCACCCCAACCTCCCAGGACTTGCACTCACCTACGATGACGTCGTGAGGGGGTGTCTGACGCATGGCCAGTACGTCGATATCCGATCCGGCGCCCCTACCATCGGCCTTCCGGTAGCTCACGTTGAAGTTGCAGAGATAGCCTTTGCCAGTGAGGTAATCTCCGACAAGCTGCTCGAAGAGATCGGGCATCGTTAGCCTCCCATTCGGCGCCAACGCATCGGCGCTACGCCCCTGCGTGCTGGTGCGTGCTGGAGCGCGCTTCCGCTTCCCGCTCAGCGAGGAACAGCGCGTAGGGGGCTTCGGCGAGCTCGCGGGCGTGCTCCTCCGGGCCGCAGGCCGCGCCGACCCACACGGCGCCGCCCTCGAAGAACTCCTTCTTCCAGACCGGCACGATGTGCTTGATGCGGTCCACCGCGTACTGCCCGGCCAGGAACGCCTCCAGCCGGTGCGGGGCGGCCGCCGCGACGACGAGGCTCACGTCGCCGATCTCGAGCCGCCCGATGCGGTGGCGCGCGGCCATGTCGCTCACGCCGAAGCGCGTCACCGTCTCCTCCATGACCTGCGCGAGGACCTTCTCCGCCATGCGCTCGTCGGCCTCGTACTCCAGGTGGAGCACGCGCTGGCCGTCGGTCTCGTCGCGCGTCGTGCCCTCGAACGTGACGACGGCGCCGTTGCCGGGGCGGCGCACGGCGTCGGCGAGCTCGCGGGCGTCGATCGGCTCGTGCACGACGCGCACGTCCACGCCGCCGCTCACGGGCGGGTAGAGCGCGATCTCGTCGCCGTCGTGCAGCGGGTACGCCAGGTTGGCGAACTCGTCGTTGACGGCGATGAGGTGCGGCTTGAAATCGGGCGGGAGCGACGGCGCGTCGGCCGCGATCCGGCTGACCACGTCGGCCACCGTCCCGCCGTCGGCGAGCGCGACGTCGAGCCGGTCGCGGCCGGCCTGCTCGCGGTAGGAGGCGTAGAGACGCACGTGGACGTTCATGGGGCGATTATAGGGCAGCGCGAGCTCGCGTCCCCGTTCCCCGCTCGTCCTGAGGCTCTCGAAGGATGAGCAAGCGCTCGTTCGTACTTCGACAGGCTCAGCACGAACGGGTGGGCCTCCGTGGCGGGGGCTCCCTCACCCGGTGCTAAGATTCGCGCATGCCAGCGAAACGCGGCGGCGAGAGCCTCTTCGAGCACCTCGGCAAGCAGCGCGAGGCGGAGGCCGCGCCGCTCGCCGCACGCATGCGGCCACGGACGCTCGCGGAGTTCGCCGGCCAGGACCACATCCTGGGCCCCGGCCACATCCTCGAGCGCGCCATCGCCGCCAAGCAGGTGCCGTCGATGGTCCTGTGGGGCCCGCCCGGGTCCGGCAAGACGACGCTTGCCCGGCTCGTCGCTGGACTGACGGGCGCGCACTTCATCGGGCTCTCGGCCGTGACGTCCGGCGTCGCGGACCTGCGCAAGGGCGTCGAGGAGGCCCGCGAGGTGCGCGCGGCGGAGAACCGCGGCACGATCCTGTTCATCGACGAGGTCCACCGCTTCAACAAGGCGCAGCAGGACGCCATCCTGCCGCACGTCGAGAACGGCACGGTGACGTTCATCGGCGCGACGACGGAGAACCCGTCGTTCGAGGTCATCGCGCCGCTGCTCTCCCGCACGCGGGTGCTCACGCTCAAGCCGCTCACCGACGAGGAGATGAGCGTCATCATCGACCGCGCGCTCGCCGACACGGAGCGTGGCATCGGGAACGAGCACCTGGAGCTCGAGGCGGACGCACGCGCGTTCCTGCTGGCGGTCGCGTCCGGCGACGCTCGTGTCGCGCTGAACGCCCTGGAGCTTGCGGCGCAGGTCTCGCAGCCGGGCGACGACGGCGTGCGGCACGTCGACAAGGCGTTCATCGAGGAGGTCCTCCAGCGCCGAGCGCCCATGTACGACAAGGCGGGCGACTCCCACTTCGACACGATCTCGGCCTTCATCAAGTCGGTGCGCGCCTCCGACCCGGACGCCGCCGTGTACTGGCTCGCGCGGATGATCGAGGCCGGCGAGGACCCGATGTTCATCGCGCGCCGCATCGTGATCTCGGCTGCGGAGGACGTCGGCATGGCCGACCCGAACGCGCTCGGGATCGCCGTCGCCGCGCAGCAGGCCGTCCACTTCGTCGGGATGCCGGAGGGCGCGATCCCGCTCGCCGAGGCGGCCGTCTACCTGGCCACGGCCCCGAAGAGCAACGCCTCCTACGTGGCGCTCAAGCGAGCGGTGGAGGAGGTCCGCACCGGCCCGCAGTACCCCGTGCCGCTGCACCTGCGCAACGCCGTCACCGGGCTCATGCGCTCGCTGGGCTACGGTGCGGACTACAAGTACGCCCACGACCACGAGGGGAACTTCGCCGGGCAGGCCAACCTGCCGCCGGAGCTCGAGGGCAAGCGCTTCTACGAGCCGGGCGACCAGGGCTACGAGCAGACGGTCAAGGAGCGGATCGAGGCGTGGTGGCGGAATACGAAGCAGAAAGACGAATAAATGCCTGATACAGATGCATCCTATAGACGGTATCGGGAAAGTTGGAGACGGTAGCTCTGATACTCGCCGGAACCCCTTGCACGCTGCCGATGGGAGGCGTACCATGGATATGCGGGGGTCGGAAGGGAGGGGCTGCGGCGTCTCCACCAGGCATCCACCGCGGTAGGATCGTCAGGAGGTGGCAGTGTGAAGAAGGCACTCTACGTGCTCAACCACCGTTGGCACTTCCCTAGGTGGGGCCCTTCGGAGGCGTGTGGCTAACGTCCTCTGAAGGGGTGCAGGGCCGGACGCTCCGCCATGATTCTCAGATGAGCAATCCCGGGGACGGGACGACCATCACCTTGGGTCTGTTAGGCCCAGAGCAGCGACGGAGCAGAGGCACGGTCCCGGCGTCACGAGCGCCGGGGCACAATCGGACGCCGGGGGGGCCGCAAGGTCGCTCCGGCGTCGTTGCGTTCGCCTGAGAGCACGCCGTGGGCGTGGACGTTAGCGCACGCTTGCGCCCGCGCGCACGACCGTCGAGATGGCATCGAGCGCTTCGTCGATGTCCTCGGACGTGATGCCGTAGTGCGTGACGAAGCGCACCCAGTTGTGCCGTCCGTTGGCGAGCACGCCGCGCTCCTTGAGCGCCGCGGCGAGGTCGCGCCCCTCGCCGTCTGCCAGCTCCACGTAGCAGATGTTCGTCTCGACGTCCGCCGGGTCGAGCACGAGCCCCGGCAGCCCGGCCAGCCCGCGGCCCAGGCGCTGCCCGGTCGCATGGG
>JACZSI010000031.1 GCA_022574265.1 Chloroflexota bacterium
CCGAGGCGGCGATCGCCGCGGTGGATGCGGGCGCCGACTCGATCGGGCTCGTGTTCGTCCCGGCGGCGCGGCGCTGCCTGAGCATCGAGGCCGCCGAGGCGCTGCTGGGCGAGGTGCGGGCGCACGCGGGCGAGCGGATGCCCGAGGTCGTGGGGCTGTTCGCGGACCAGCCGGAGGACGACGTGAAGCGGCACATCGAGCGCCTCGGCCTCGATGCCGTCCAGCTCTGCGGCGCCGAGGGGGTGGGCTATGCCAAGGCCTTGGGTGTCTCCATCTACAAGGTGATCGCGATCGACCCGGAGGTGCCCATCGGCGCGCAGATGCCGAAGATCATGGTGCTCCAGCAGCGGCATACGATGGCTGGGCACCGCATCGTCATCGACACGAAGGTAGCGGGGGAGTACGGCGGCACGGGGGCGCGGTTCGACTGGACCCTCGCGGAGGAGCTGGCCAGGACCTTCGAGATGAACCTCGCCGGCGGGCTGACGCCGGAGAACGTGGGCGAGGCGGTCCGGAGCGTGCGGCCTTGGGGCGTGGACACCTCGAGCGGCGTCGAGACGGACGGCGAGAAGGACGTCGAGCGGGTGCGGGCCTTCGTCCGGGCGGTGCGCGAGGCGGACGAGGCGTTGGCACCGCGTGGCCTGCGCCGGCTGTTCAGGAGGAGATAGCGTGGCCACGAAGCGCTCGGGCTCCCGGGCGAGGCGAGCGGCGTTGCGGGCGAATTCGCGGCTCAACTCGCGGGCGGACCGCTCGGGTTCACGAGCGGAGAGCTCAGGCTTGGGGGCGAGGCCCGCGCCGCCCGCCGCCCGCACCGCGAGTGCCGCCGGTCCGGCGGTGGCCCGCTGGCTGGCGGCCGTCCTGATCCACACCATCCTCGGTGCGGTGATCGGCACGCTCCTGGGCGTCGCGGCGGGTGGCGTCTACGGCGTCTTCAACGAAGGCTTCTTCGGGAGCATAGCCGGTGTCTTCTCGGGTGGCTTTCTGGGCATCCAAGTCGGTGCGGGGATAGGGGGGCTGGTGGGCGCCACCCGCGGGCTCTTGGATGCTCGGATGAGGGGGAGGTAGCCGTGGCGACGACGAGAAGCGAGCTGCCCGATGCCAACGGCCGCTTCGGCGACTTCGGTGGCCGGTTCGTCCCCGAGACGCTGATGGGCGCCCTCGGGGAGCTGACGGAGGCGTACGTGGCAGCGCGCGACGACGACGGCTTCCAGGGCGAGCTCGCCTCGCTGCTGAAGACCTTCGCGGGCCGCCCGACGCCGCTGTACCACGCGATGCGCCTGACGGCGCACGCAGGTGGGGCTCAGGTCTACCTGAAGCGCGAGGACCTGGCGCACACGGGCGCGCACAAGATCAACAACGCGCTGGGCCAGGCGCTGCTCGCCAAACGCATGGGCAAGCGGCGCATCGTGGCGGAGACGGGCGCGGGGATGCACGGCGTGGCCGCGGCGACGGTGTGCGCGATGCTGGGCATGGAGTGCGTGGTGTACATGGGCACGGAGGACATGCGGCGTCAGGAGCCGAACGTCTACCGGATGCGGATACTCGGCGCCGAGGTCCGGCCGGTGACGGCGGGAGCACGCACGCTCAAAGAGGCGGTGAGCGAGACCATCCGCGATTGGGTCACGAACGTCGCCGACACGCACTACATCATCGGCAGCGTGGTCGGCCCGCACCCCTACCCGATGATGGTGCGCGACTTCCAGACGGTGATCGGCCGCGAGGCGCGCGAGCAGATGCTGGAAGCGACGGGGGCCCTGCCCGGCTACGCCGTGGCGTGCGTTGGCGGCGGCTCCAACTCCATCGGCCTTTTCGTGCCGTTCATCGACGACCAGGACGTCAGGCTGATCGGCGTGGAGGCAGGCGGCGAGGGGATCGAGACCGGACGGCACGCCGCGAGCATCGGCGGCGGGCGGGTGGGCGTGCTGCACGGCTCCAAGTCATACGTCATCCAGTCGGACGACGGGCAGATCCTCGACACGCACAGCATCTCGGCGGGCCTCGACTATCCGGGGGTCGGCCCGGAGCACGCGTGGCTCATGGAGCGGGGGCGGGCCGAGTACGTGTCGGTGAACGACCCGGAAGCGCTCGCGGCGTTCAAGCTGACCTCCGAGCTGGAGGGGATCATCCCGGCGCTGGAGTCCGCCCATGCGATCGCCTACGTTCTCGATACGCTGGCGCCGGCGCTCTCGCCCGAGCAGACGGTGCTCGTCTGCCTGAGCGGCCGTGGGGACAAGGACATGGGAACGGTCATGGAGGCGGACGAGGCGCGTTGACACCGGCGCGGCGCGGCGTGGATGATAGGCCCCCGCCCCGACCAACCCGATCCCGGTATCGCGAGGCTGAATGCCCCCTGCCCGAGGTGCCCGATGCCCCCTGTAGGCTACGCCGTCGATTGGACCGCCATCGTGCTCGCGATCGTCGTCGGCGTGGCCGCGCTTGGCGCGATGCTCGCCGTGGCCAAGGTCCTCGCCCCCCGGCGCCCGTCCGCGGCGAAGGCCATCCCGTACGAGTCGGGCATCGTGCCGACGCCGCTCAACTGGACGCAGTTCAACATCCGCTACTACGTGTTCGCGATCCTGTTCCTCATCTTCGACGTGGAGGCCGTGTTCCTGTTCCCCTGGGCGCTCGTTTTCCTGGAGACGGCGGCGTACGTGTTCTACGCCATGATGCTGTTCATCGCGGTCCTGCTGTTCGGGGTCGCCTACGCTTGGCGCAAGGGGGTGCTTGAATGGCGGTAGACGAGCCACAGCCCGAGGCGCTGCCGCTGTTCGTCCCGGTCGAGTGGAAGGACAGGCCGAAGGAGGGGCGCTACTTCGATTCGCCCGAGCAGGCGGGCATCTCGACGGGCAAGGGCAACCGGCCGGCGCCCAACCTGCTGCCGAGCGCCACGCCCGGCGTGATCACGGCGAAGCTGGACCAGCTGGCGGCGCTCGGCCGCGCCAACTCGCTGTGGACGCTGACCTTCGGTCTCGCATGCTGCGCGATCGAGATGATCTCGACGCACATGGCACACCACGACCTCGACCGCTTCGGCGTGGTGACGTGGCCGTCGCCGCGCCAATCGGACGTGATGATCGTCGCGGGCACCGTGGTCAAGAAGATGGCGGACCCGATCCGGCTGCTGTACGAGCAGATGCCGGACCCCAAGTGGGTGATCGCGATGGGCACGTGCGCGACCTCCGGCGGGCCGTACTTCCGCTCCTACAGCGTGGTGATGGGCGTCGACCACATCGTGCCGGTCGACGTGTACGTGCCCGGCTGCCCGCCACGGCCCGAAGCGCTGATGGACGGCATCCTCAAGCTGCAGGACAAGATCAAGCGCGACGCTCGGGAGGGCCCGAGCAAGACCGCGCGGCCCGGTGAAGGCGATGGCTGAGACGCCTGAGCAGCCGGACGCGGAGCAGCCGAAAGCCGATGCGCCGCCCGCGCGCCGCGGTCCGCCGGTGGAGGTGGCGGAGGAGGTGCTGGACGCCCGCGGCGAGGAGACGGCCGCGCTGCTCAAGCGCGTGGTCGCGACGTACGTCGTCGACTCGGGAGGCCGCGGCGACATACCGTGGGTGCGCGTGGCGCCCGAGAACCTGGTCGAGTCGGCACGCCGCTGCCGCGACGACGGGCAGCTCGGCATGGACCTGCTGCACTGCCTGCTGGCGGTCGACTACGTGGAGCGCATCGAGCTCGACTACATCCTGTTCTCGTTGGGGAGGGACCGCAAGGCGATCTTGAAGGTCGATCTGCCGCCGGACGAGCCGACGATCGAGACGGTCGGCGGGCTGTGGGAGGCGGCGAACTGGTACGAGCGCGAGACGCATGATCTGTTCGGCGTGGTGTTCACGGGCAACCCGGACCTCTCGCCGCTGCTGCTGTACGAGGGCTTCGAGGGGCACCCGGGGCTGAAGAGCTTCCCGCTGCACGACTACAAGGAGTGGTGAGATGGCGCACGAAGTGTCGATCAGATTCAGGGCTGAGATTTTCGAGGAGGGCGACGACTACGTCGCGATCTGTCCCGAGCTCGACGTTTCCAGCTTCGGAGACTCCGTGGCGGAAGCAGAGGAATCGCTTCGGGAGGCGGTCGAGGCGTTCGTGGAGGGATGCCAGTCGTTGGGCACGCTGGATGAGATTCTTGAGGCCGCTGGGTTGACCCCCTCTCCTCCCGCGCGGGGAGAGGGTTGGGGTGAGGGGGCAGCAACGTGAACCTCCATCGAGCAGCCCACGAACGAGGGCGCTCGCTACGCCGAAACCAGACTGATGCTGAGCGGAAGCTCTGGGCGCTGCTGAGAGGCCGGCAGATGCACGGAGTTAAGTTCCGCCGGCAGCACGAGGTGGGCCGGTACATCGTGGACTTCTGCTGCCCAGAGCAGGCGCTCGTGATTGAGCTCGACGGTGGTCATCACGCGCTTCAGGCCGACAAAGACCAGGAGAGGACTGACTACTTAGCGGAGCATGGATATCGGATGCTCCGCTTCTGGAACAATGAGGTTCAGGCAGAGCCAGATGCAGTGCTGGAGCGGGTAGTGGCGGTCCTGGGGCTCCCTCACCCCAACCCTCTCCCTGGTCAGGGAGAGGGGGCCGGACGGTATCAGTCCCCCTTCCCCTCGGAGCCCGCCAGGACATGACGACCGAGCAGCAGCACGAGACCGTGGACATGATGCTGAACATGGGTCCGCAGCATCCGGCGACGCATGGCGTCTTCCGCATGGTGCTCACGATCGACGGCGAGCGCGTCATCGACGTCACGCCGCACATCGGCTACCTCCACCGCGGCTCCGAGAAGCTCTGCGAGCACGAGAGCTATGGGCAGGTGGTGACGCTGTTCGATAGGCTCGACTACGTCGCGAACCTGAACAACGAGCTGGTGTTCTGCCGGGCGGCGGAGCGTCTGATGGACATCGAGGTGCCCGAGCGCGCGCAGTACATCCGCGTGGCGCTGTGCGAGCTGAACCGGCTCGCCAGCCATCTGCTGTTCCTGGGGACGTACGCCATCGACCTGGGGGCGATGACGCCGATCATGTACGGCTTCCGGGAGCGGGAGCGCATCCAGAACCTGTTCGAGGCCGTGACCGGCGCGCGCATGATGCACAACTACATCCGCATCGGCGGCGTGAAGGAGGACGTGCCCGCCGACTTCGTCCCGCGCACCCGGGCGGTGCTCGAGGACGTCCGCAAGGGCGTGGACGAGATCGACCGGCTGCTGACGTTCAACGAGGTGTTCCTGGCACGCACGAAGGGCGTCGGCGTGATCGACGCGGCGACGGCGGTCTCCTGCGGGCTCACGGGGCCGAGCCTGCGCGCCAGCGGCGTGGCCTACGACGTGCGCAAGGACGACCCGTACGAGGTCTACCCTTATCTGGGCTTCCAGGTGCCGGTCGGCCACGACGGCGACTGCTGGGACCGGTACTACGTCCGGCTGCTGGAGTGCCATCAGTCCATCCATATGATCACGCAGTGCCTGGACCAGATGGAGCCGGGTCCGACGATGACGCAGCGGCGCCGGATCGCGCGCCCGCCGAAGGGCGAGGCGTACGTGCACTGCGAGAACCCGCGCGGCGATATCGGCGTGTTCGTGGTGAGCGACGGCACGGACAAGCCCTACCGGGTGAAGGTGCGGCCGCCGTCGTTCTGCAACCTGGTGGCGCTGCGGCCGATGATGCGCGGGGCGTACATCGCCGACGCGGTGGCCATCTTGGGGTCGATCGACATCGTGCTGGGCGAGGTGGACCGATGAGGGCGCGCGCCGGCGAAGTCGTCGTGTTCGGGCTGATCGTGGCGGGTCTGCTCGGGATCCTCGGTGGGCTCGTGCTGACCGTCGGTGCGCTCGGGAACCCGGAGCGCGTGACGCTTGTGGTCGTGGCGCAGCTCGCGACGGTGCTCATCGTGCTGTTCACGCTGCTGGCGATCGTCGTGCTCACGCTGGTGTGGCTGGAGCGCAAGCAGCTGGCGCGGATGCAGAGCCGGGTGGGGCCGACGCGGGTGGGGCCTTTCGGGCTGCTCCAGCCGGTCGCCGACGCGATCAAGCTCCTGATGAAGGAGGACGTGGCGCCGGCGACGTCGTCGAAGCTGCTCTTCTTCGTCGCGCCGCTGCTGGTGTTCGTGCCTGCTTTCGTGGTCTGGCTGACGATCCCGTTCGCGCGGGACGTGGTCGTGCGGAGCTTGGACATGGGGCTGTTCTTCTTCATCGCGGTGTCGGTGCTGAGCATCGTCGGTCTCGTGCTGGCGGGCTGGAGCTCGGGCAGCAAGTACGCGGTGCTCGGCGGGATCCGGGCGGCGGCGCAGCTCATCAGCTACGAGATACCGATCATCATGACGGTGCTGACCGTGGCGATGCTGGCGGACTCGATGAGCTTCGTGGTCGTCGTGGAGGCGCAGCGCACGGTTCCGTTCATCGTCCTCCAGCCGCTGGGGTTCATCGTCTTTTTCGTGGCGGGACTGGCGGAGGTCGGACGCACGCCCTTCGACGTCTACTCCGCTGAGTCCGAGATCGTGGGTGGTCCGTTCGTCGAGTACAGCGGCGCCCACTGGGCGATCTTCTTCCTCGCGGAGTACGTCAACACGTTCGTGATCGGAGCGGTGGCGGCGCTGCTGTTCCTGGGCGGCTGGAGCTGGCCGTTCGGCGACCTGCCGGCGGCGGCGGGGGTGGCGCTGTTCCTGGGCAAGACGTATCTCGTCGTGATGATGATCTTCTGGGTGCGGGCGACGTACCCCCGGCTGCGGATCGACCAGCTCATGTCGCTGGGGTGGAAGGTGCTGATACCGCTGTCGTTCGCGGTCGTGGTGGCGACGGCGGTGCAGCTGTTCTACGACTGGCCGCGGTGGACGCTGCCGGTGATGTCGCTCGCGGTGCTCGCCGTGCCGGTGGTGATGCAGCTGCGCATGGGACGCCGGCGGGCGCTGGCCGAGGCGCGCCGGTACGCGGAGCGCGCGGTCGTCGTCGAGGCGCAACCGCGGCCGCAGAGGCCCCAGGAGGCTGGGGCATGATCGCCGGGATCAGGGGGATGCTGACGACGCTGGGGTGGCTGTTCAAGCGGCCGGTGACGGCCCACTATCCGGACCAGCACCTGCCGGTGCAGGAGCGGTACATGGGCTTCCCGGCGCTGCTCTGGGACGAGACGGCCGAGGAGCCTTTCTGCACGGGCTGCATGGTGTGCATACGCGAGTGCCCGACCCAGTGCATGACGGCGCAGATGATGGACAACCCGAAGTTCACGGACGGGAGCAGCCACCGGCGGAAGATCATCGAGACGTTCGAGATCAACCTGAACCGGTGCATCCTGTGCGGGATCTGCGTGGACGTGTGCGCGTTCGACGCCATCGAGATGTCGTACGAGCATGAGCTGGCCAGCTATGGCCGGGCGGGCGCTCGGGCAGACCTCCCGACGCTGCTGGACGTGGGACGCAACTACCAGGTGGAGGCGAGCTGGGTGCCGGAGAACGCGGAAAAGAACGTCGCTCGCGTGGCCCTCGCCAAGAAGGCCGCCGCCGCGAAGGCGAAGGATGACGGCCAGAAGGCCGAGGGCGGGGCGGCCGAGGGCACCGACGGGGCGGAGGTCGACGCGTAGCGTGGGCCTCGCCTTCTTCTACATCGCCGGCGCGGTGACGCTGTTCGGAGCGATCGGCGTCGTCGTCACGCGGAACGTGGTGTACGCGGCGCTGTTCCTGCTCGTGTCGCTGGCGGGCGTGGCGGGGACGTTCGTGCTGCTCTACGCCGAGTTTTTGGCGCTCGTGCAGGTGCTGATCTACGGCGGCGCCATCATCATCGTGATCCTGTTCGGGCTGATGCTGACGCGCACCAGCGAGTACGAGGCCTCGGGCGAGCACCGGCGGTGGCCGCTCGCGGCCCTCGTCTCCATCGGGCTCTTCGCGCTCCTGGCGTACGCGTTCCTGGCCGATTCGGCTCTCTACAACTCGTCGACGCGTGAGGCGATCAGCGTGGAGGAGCTTGGGCGGGAGTTGTTCGAGCAGTGGGCGGTGCCGTTCGAGATCGCGTCCATCGTCCTGATCGTCGCGCTCATCGGCGCGGTTGTCATCGGACGGGCCTCCCCCGAAGAAGACGAGCCGGAGCCCGGCCCGGGGAGCGCGCCGCGATGATGCTCATCCACTTCGAGCTCCTCAGCGCGGGGTTGTTCTGCCTGGGCGTCTACGGCGTGCTGGCGCGGCGCAGCGGCGTGATGATCCTGATGGCGGTGGAGCTCATGCTCAACGCCGTGAACGTGAACCTGGTGGCCTTCGCGGCGTTCCGCGACATACCGACGGCCACGGGGCAGGTGATCGCGATCTTCGTGATCACGATCGCGGCGGCGGAGGTTGCCCTGGCGCTGGCGATCATCATGCGGCTGTTCCGGAGCCGGGGGTCCGTGAACGTCGACCAGATCGACCTGATGGGAGGTTAGGTTCCGTGGAGCAGGCCTGGCTCATCCCGCTGTACGGGTTGATCGCGTTCGTCGTCCTGGCGTTGTTCCGGGGCTTCTTGCCGTGGCAGGGCAAGCACCTGTCGGTGCTGGCGGCGGCGGTTGCGTTCATCACGGTCTGGCCCGTGCTCTTCGACATGGTGCGCCAAGGCGTGGGGCTCTACCGGTATCCGCGGGAGTGGTTCACGGCCGGTGACCTGAGCGTCGGCTGGGGCATCATGGTCGATCCCCTGACGGTCGTGATGCTGGCGCTGGTGACGTTCGTCTCCCTCGCCGTGCAGGTCTATTCGCTCGGCTACATGCGGCACCACGGGACCGACGACCCGCGCATCGGCTGGTACTACGCCGTCCACTCGCTGTTCGCCGCGAGCATGCTGGTGCTGGTCCTGGCCGACAACCTGCTGCTGCTTTACGTGGGTTGGGAGCTGGTGGGCCTGTGCTCCTACCTGCTCATCGGCTTCTGGTACGAGCGCCCGGCGGCGGCCGAGGCGGCGAAGAAGGCGTTCATCACCACGCGGGTGGGCGACGTGGGGCTGCTGATCGGCATCGTGCTGCTGGTGGTGGAGTTCGGGACGTTCGACATCGGGACGATCCTGGCGGGAGTCACGGCGGGCGACGCGAACGGCACGGTCGTGACGGCGAGCGCGTTCCTCATCTTCCTGGGCGCGATGGGGAAGTCGGCGCAGTTCCCGCTGCACGTTTGGCTCCCCGACGCGATGGAGGGCCCGTCGCCGGTGAGCGCGCTGATCCACGCCGCGACGATGGTGGTGGCCGGCGTGTTCCTCGTGGCGCGCCTCTTCCCGCTGTACGACGCCGTCGGCAGCGCGCAGATCGCCATCGCGGCGGTGGGCATCGTGACGGTGTTCGTCGGCGCGAGCCTGGCGCTCGTCGAGACCAACCTGAAGCGCATCCTGGCCTATTCCACGATCAGCCACCTCGGCTTCATGATGCTGGCGCTGGGCGCGGGCAGCCTGACCGCCGCGATCTTCCACCTGCTGACGCACGGCATCGCCAAGGCGATGCTGTTCCTATGCGCCGGCGCGGTGATGCACGCGATGAACGACGAGACCGACATCCGCAAGATGGGCGGGCTGCGCAGGCGCCTGCCGGTGACGGCGGCCGCGTTCGCCGTGGGTGCGCTCGCGCTCTCGGGCATCCCGCCGCTGTCCGCGTTCTGGAGCAAGGACGAGATCCTGGTGGCGGTCGCCGGCGGCCTGAACCCGGCGTTCCTGGTGCTGCTGCTGATCGCGATCGGCTTGAGCGCTCTCTACATGGCGCGCGTGGTGCGCCTCGTCTTCTTCGGCGAGCTCTCGCGCGAGAACGAGGGGGTGCGCGAGCCGCCGCTGGTCATGGGGGGCACGCTCGCCGTCCTGGGCGTGCTGACCGTCGGCATCGGCGTCATCGCGCTGCCGCTGCCCGGCGGCTACGACGGCATCGGCTCGTTCCTCTACGACGCGGTGGGGGGCCCCCACCCGTACGAGCTCAACTTGGCGTGGGCGGTCGTGGGCACGGCGCTGGCCGTTGGGGGGCTCGGGGCGGGGTGGTGGCTGTACGACCGGCGTCCCGACGTGGTCGCGGCCGTCCAGGCGCGTTTCGCGGGCCTGCACCGCGTCCTCGTGGAGCGCTTCTACCTGGACGCCGCGTACCAGTGGACGATCGACCAGGTCATCTTGCGCGTGAGCGGTGCGCTCGCGCTGTTCGACCGCCGGGTCGTGAACGACCGCGGGGTGAACGGCACGGGGCTGGCGGTGGTCGAGGTGGGCAGACGGCTGCGGTATCACGTCACGGGCGTGTTCGCGGACTATGGCATGGCGATGGTGGCGGGCGTTGGGGTCGTGGCCGTGCTGCTGTGGCTGCGGGCGTGAGCGCATGAGCTTCTTCGAGCGGCACGTCCTCGAGAGCCTCATCTATCTGCCGATGCTGACGGCCGCGGTGCTGGTCGCGCTGCCGTTCGGCTGGCGCGCGGCGGCGCGCTGGCTCAGCGTCGCCTCGGGGCTGGCGCTGCTCGTCGGCTCGCTGTACGTGTTCTTCGTCTTCGACCGGTCGCCCGACGCCTCCGGGGCCGTGGACGGCTTCCAGCTCGTGCGCGTGCTGCCGTGGTTCGACCAGCTCGGCATCGACTTCCGTCTCGGCGTGGACGGCGTGGCGACGCTGATGGTGCTGCTGACGGGGATCGTGGCCTTCGCGGGCACGATCATCGCCGCGAACGTCGAGCGCGAGACCAAGAGCTACTACGCGCTGCTGTTCATCCTCATCGCGGGGGTGTACGGCACGTTCGTCTCCATCGATCTGTTCTTCTTCTTCTTCTTCTACGAGCTCGCCATCGTGCCGATGTACCTGCTCATCGGCGTGTGGGGGTCGAGCACGAAGTTCAAGACCTTCGACCGGCCCAAGGAGTACGGGGCGATGAAGCTCGTGCTGATGATCGTCGCGGCGAGCCTGCTGGTGTGGGTCGCGATCATCGTCATGTACAACGAGGCGGGGCTCGGCACGTTCAGCATCCCGGCGCTGTCGGAGTTCGCCCTCTCCGGCGGAGAAGGCGGAGGCCCCGGCTTCTCGCCGGAGTTCCAGCGCATCGTCTTCCCGCTGGTGATGGTGGGGTTCGGGCTGCTTGCGGGGATGTGGCCGCTGCACACGTGGTCGCCGGACGGGCACGTGGCGGCGCCGACGACCGTGAGCATGCTGCACGCGGGCGTGCTGATGAAGCTGGGCGCCTTCGGCATCATCCGGGTCGGCATGCTGCTGCTGCCGGAGGGCATGCGGGACTGGGCCATGGTGCTGTTCATCCTGGGCACGGTGAACGTGATCTACGGCGCCATCTCGGCGATGGCGCAGACCGACCTCAAGTACGTCGTCGGCTACTCAAGCGTGAGCCACATGGGTTACGTGCTCATGGGCATCGCGACGATGGACCCGGTGGGCATCACGGGGGCGTCGCTCCAGATGTTCTCCCACGGCGTGATGACGGCCCTCTTCTTCGCCGTGGTGGGCGCGATCTACGAGCGGACGCATACGCGGGACATACTCGTGCTCAACGGGCTGGCGTCGCGGATGGGCTGGATCACGGCCTTCTTCGTGATCGCGGGGCTGACCTCGCTGGGGCTCCCGGGGCTCAGTGGGTTCATCGCGGAGCTGCTGGTGTTCGTGGGGGCCTTCCGTACGGTGCCGGTGCTTGGCGTGCTGGGCGTGCTCGGCGCGCTGCTCACGGCTGTTTACATCCTGCGGCTGGTGGCGCGCGTCTTCTTGGGCGAGCGCTCCAGCCAGTGGGACGGCCTGAGCGACCTCACGGCGCGCGAGGGGTTCGCCATGGGGGTGCTGGTGGTGCCGATCGTGCTGGTGGGCGTGTACCCCGGCCCGTTCCTCGACGTCATCAAGCCGGGCGTGGACCTCGTCCTGCTGGCTTTGGGGGAGTAGGGGATGGTCGTCGACTTCTCGCTGCTGCTCCCCGAGATGCTGCTTGCCGGGCTTGGCTTCTTGGTGCTCGCGGTCGACCTGTTCCTGCCGCAGGACCGGCCGGAGCGGCGGAACAAGGCGGTGGCGGCGGTCGCCGTCGTGGGGATGGCGGCGGTCGCCGCGATGGCCATCGCGACGCAGCCGGACCGCAGCGCTTCCGTCTACGGTGGGCTGCTGTTCATCGACGCCTACGCGCTGCTGTTCAAGACGCTGTTCCTGGGCGTCGGCATCGCCGTCGTGCTGATGTCGGTGGAATACGTGGGGCGGGTGATCCGCCACCCGGGCGAGTTCTACGGGCTGATCGTGTTCGCGGTGCTCGGGGCCAACCTGATGGCGGGCGCGGGTGAGCTGCTGACCGCGTACATCTCGCTGGAGCTGCTGTCGTTCTGCCTGTTCGTGCTGGTGGGCCTGACGCGGGGCGACCGTCGCTCGGCCGAGGCCAGCACGAAGTACATCCTGCTGGGGGCCATCTCCTCGGCCGTGATGCTCTATGGGATCAGCCTGCTGTACGGGACGTCCGGGACGACGGTCTTCCGGGAGATGGGCCCCGAGTTCTGGGACAACTTCTCGCCGACCGTGATCGTGGGGCTGGCGATGCTGCTGGCGGGCATCGGGTTCAAGCTGGCGCTCGTCCCGTTCCACCTGTGGGCGCCGGACGTGTACGAGGGCGCGCCGACGCCCGTCACCGCGCTGGTGGCGGTGCTCTCGAAGGCGGCGACGTTCGCGCTGCTGCTGCGGTTCCTGGCCGAGGCGAGGGTGGGGACGCTCGACGAGTGGCAGCTGGCGCTCGCGGTGCTTGCCGCGGCGACCATGACCGTGGGCACGCTGACGGCGCTGGTGCAGCGCAACATCAAGCGGCTGCTGGCATACAGCAGCATCGCGCAGGTGGGTTTCGTGATGGTGGGCGTGGTGGCGATGACGGAGGCGGGCGCCAACGCGGTGCTGCTGCACCTCGTCGGCTATGCGTTCACGAACCTCGCCGCGTTCGCCGTGGTGGTGACGGTCGAGGCCAAGACGCGCAAGGAGGAGATCGCCGACTACGCGGGGCTCTCGACCGCGTCTCCGCTGATGGCGATGGTGCTCACGGCCGCCCTCTTCTCGCTGGCGGGGTTGCCGATCTTCGCGGGGTTCATCACGAAGTTCTACCTGTTCACCGCGGCGGCGGACGCGGGGTATCTGTGGCTGGCGGTGCTGGCCATCGCCAACAGCGTCATCTCGCTCTACTACTACCTGCGCGTCGTGCGGGAGATGTACATCACGGAGCCGGACCCGGAGCCTGAGCGGATCCGCCTGTCGCCCACGAGCGCGGGCGCACTGTGGGCGCTGCTGGCCGGCACGATCGCGGTCGGCGTGTACCCAGGCCCGTTCGCCGACGCGGTCGATGCGGCGACGAACGCGCTGCGGGCATACGCCGGAGGCGCCTGAGCGGCGGGGTCGGCTGCTAGAATGGCGCCCGCATGAACACCATCACGGACGCGAACGGCCGGCCGCTCATCATCGCCGTCATCGGTGGCGGAGATCCGCCGCGGCGCGCTATCGAGCTTGCCGAGGAGGTCGGCGGGGAGCTCGCACGGGCGGGCGCGGTCGTCGCTTGTGGTGGTCTGGGGGGCGTGATGGAGGCGGTGTGCCGGGGCGCGAAGGCCGCAGGCGGCACGACCATCGGCATCCTGCCGGGCGACGACCCGGCCGGGGCCAACGCGTACGTCGACCACGCCATCATGACGGGCATGGGGTACGCGCGGAACGCCATCGTCGTCAAGACGGGGCGCGCCGTGATCGCGATCGACGGCGCCTACGGGACGCTCTCGGAGATCGGGCACGCGCTGGGCGACGGCACGCCGGTGATCGGGCTCGAGACGTGGGACCTGCCCCAGCGCGATGACCTCGCGCTGCACATCGAGGTAGCGGACTCGCCGGCCGACGCCGTGAGGCGCGCCATCGCGGCCGCTCACGAGCGCGACGCCGGCCGGGCAGCCAAGGCGCGCTGAAGCGGCCGTGGCACGCATCGCATCGGTCCACGCGCGCGAGGTGCTCGACTCACGCGGCAATCCGACGGTCGAGGCGGTCGTCCTCCTCGACGACGGCGCGTCCGGCTCGGCGATGGTGCCGTCGGGCGCGAGCACGGGCGCGCACGAGGCGGTCGAGCTGCGCGACGGCGACCCCGCCCGCTACGGCGCCAAGGGCGTGCTGACGGCGGTGCGCAACGTCACCGAGCGCATCGCGCCGGCGCTGG
>JACZSI010000032.1 GCA_022574265.1 Chloroflexota bacterium
CCCTCAGCCTCCTGGCATGTTGGACGGTCGCTTGCATGGGCCGGGATTGTAGCATCGGTGCCGGCCTCGGCAGCCCGCCTCGGCGGCCCACCGGTGCGGTATCATCCCGTGGCTCCAGAACCATCCCGCAAGGTGTGCACGATGCCCCTCAACTCACCGACCGACAGAACTCTCTTGAGCGTGGTGACGCGCTACGAGCAGGAGGTCATGGGCCGCCGGCTCTCGGACCGTCAGCTCACGCGGATCGCGGAGGCGGTCAAGCGGCTCCTCTTCGATGAGATACACAGCGCCAAGGCCGCCACCGGGTAGGCGCCCCGAGCGGCTAGCTCATCAACCGGTCCGCGAGGTCGAGCACCGGCTCGAACAGGAAGCCAAGCACGCTCACGCCGCTCAGCAGCGAGAAGCCGATGATGCCGACGAGCACGAACGGCCCGAAGCGCTGGATCCGAGCGACGGCGGGCAGCCACGGGCGGGGCACGATGCCCAACAAGATGCCCCCGCCGTCCAGAGGCGCTATGGGCAGCATGTTGAACGCCGCGAGGATGAGGTTCAGCAGCACGCTATAGGTCGCGACGATCGTCGCCCAGGCCAGCGGGTCCAGGGTCCGTAGCGCCTCGCGCGAGAAGTCGCCCTGCGTGACCAGCCCCAGCTGGAACAGCAGCGCGAACGCGAGGGCGAGCACGACGTTGGACGCGGGCCCCGCCGCCGAGACGAGCGCCATCCCCCGGCGCCCGCTCCGGAGCTGCCGCGGGTCCACGGGCACGGGCCGGCCCCACCCGAAGCCGGCGACGAGCAGCATGATCGTCCCGGTCGGGTCGAGGTGCGCTTTCGGATTGAGCGTCAGCCGTCCGAGGTTCGTCGCCGTCATATCGCCCAGGCGATTGGCCGCGAGCGCGTGGGAGAATTCGTGGACGGTGATGCCGATCAGGAGCGACACGCTGACCGCAACCAAGAGCACGACGAAGGCGAATGGGTCGTCGAAGAGCAACTCGCGGTTGACTAGGAGCATGGAGCGTTAGCCGTCTGGCGATCGGAGGTGGCGCGGGCGCTGCTACGGCTCGTAATCGTCGTCGTCGTCCTCGTCGGGCTCCGGCTCGGGCCGCGATGGGCCGGACGCCGGTGCGGCGGCTGCCGGGAGCGTGACCACGCCGTGCCCCTTCTTGCGCTTCGTCGGCTCGTGGGGCAGCTCCCGGAGGAGCTCATGGGTTGCCTTCAGCGAGGCCGCGGTCTGCCCCGCCAGGTCGACCACGACGGCGCCGGCGCCCGCGTCCCGCAGCTGCTCGAGCTCCTCCTTGGTGGGCAGCGACGCGACGTGCACCAAGATCCAGCGCGACGTCACGCCGCGGACGCGCGCCAGCCGCATGAGCTGGCGCACCGTGAGGGAGCCCGCGTCGGCCAGCGAGACCAAGAAGGCGTCCACCGGCAGGGCCTCGATCGTCCGCAGCAGGCTGTCGTCCAGCTCCGGGACCACGTGCATGACCGTCGTGCGCTCCTCCCCGCTGAGAGCACCGGCGGGCGTCGCCTCCGACGAGAAGACCTCGAAATCAAGGCCGTCCGGCCTCGTTGGCTGGGCCTCGTCGAGCCAGACGCCAACAGTCACGCCATCGAGCGCGGCGACGGACCGGTCGACGTCGGCCTTCTTGGCCTCGCCGGTACCCACGACGATGACGCCGTCCAGGGAGCCGTCAACGGCCAGCTTGGCCGCCTCGGCGTCCCCCGCCGCGAGCGCGCCGAGCAGCAGCATCGGCGCGGTCTTCTCGCGTTTGACCGTGCTCGTGAAGCCGAGGGGTGTCGCGGCGCCTCGCGACGCTCGCTCCAGTTTGTCGAGTAGTTCGCCCATGCTTGACCGCTCCGAGAAAGCTCGGGCCGAGGGGCTCGGGCCGGGAGAAATGGGGCTTGCCTGCACGGGGCCGTGGCCGCGTTGGGGCGTGCGCGCATTGTAGCAGGGCTTCCGCCGCCGCCGCCAACGGGCCAGCCGGGAGGGCGCACGTAGCGTGCCCGGCCCCCGTGGACTACAGTGTCCGCATGGACACATCGAGCACCACCGCCCTCGCGCGCGCGGCTCCCGCTGCGCTACGGCCAGCCGGCGGCATGGTCGCGCTCGCGCGGGCGCTCCGTAGCCCGCGCCTCCGGCGCGCGGCGGTGGCCGGAGCGGCGTTCGGCCTGGGCTTCCAGCTGAGCCGCGCGCTGCGGGCGGGCCGGCCGTGGCGCCTCGGCTCGGCGGCGCGGCGCGCCGACCGCACGGCAGCGGGCGATGAGCCGCCTGCCACGGCGTGGCGCCAGGGTGGCTGGGCGTGGCGGTCGCTCACCATCGTCACGGTTGGCTATCGCGCGTTCCAGCGCGACGAGTAGGGCCCCGATCCATCGCGGCCTGCGCATGTCTGTACCTGTGCATAAGTTGGGCCCGGCAGCGGCCGACCTTGATCGGGCTGCCGGGCCATGGCTCGGAGGGCACGCCCCAGCGCGGGAGGCGAGACGGCCCATGAAGGCCTACGCCGGGGCGTGGACCCCGGGCGCGAACGCCCGCGAGCCCGCCACCCCGGCGTGGCTGTTGGCTACGGACAGCTCGGCGAAGCGTCCGTCGACTCTTGCCGCACCGTTCCGTCGCTCCCCCAGCAGTACCGGTCCGCGGTGTCCGTAGAGCTTCCGGGCAGCCGCAGGTATCCGGTCAGGTCGATGCCGCCGCCGCCGGTGAGCAGGTCGTTGGTCCACCCCGTGGCGGCCGTCACCGTGTTGTCGGCGCCGGCTCCGTAGGCATCCACCGCGGTCTGCACACTGGCGAACTCCGTGGCAAGCGCGCCGCGCTCGCCCTCGCCGGTGAACCGGCCGACGTTCGGCAGGATGACTGCCGCGAGCCCCACGACGATCCCCACCACGACCAGCAGCTCGGCGAGGGTGAACCCCCGCTGGCTCCTTGCCATCCGCTCCCAGATCCTTCCGACGCTTTTCGCCATGCTCTGCTTTCCTCCCCTCGGGCCGTTGGGTGCCGCCGTCCGCAGTCCGAAACGCGAGCGGCAAGCCGGTCTCATCGGCTATGAAGCCATGCTAGAGCGAGCGGTCCGGGGCGGCTTCGTCCGGTGGTACAGTCCTGGGCCGACGTTCGTACGGGTCGCCCCGATATCAGGGAACACGCGTGACCGCGAGCGGCATTCAGGACGCCTCGTCCCGGTCCGGATCGGCCCCGCTCGAGTAGGAGCCAATCATGCTGAACGCGATGCCCCCCGCGCCCGAGCCGGCGGCCTCGCCGGCCTCGCGTGACGTGCCGGCCGCGCTGGTGGTGCGCAGCTGCTCGAAGAGGCCGGTGGCGCGCAGCCCGTCGGCGAACGCGACCACGGCACGGTAGCTGGGCGCGCTGCCGGACACGCGCACCTCGCCACCGGCAAGGCTCACGTCGGAGACTTCGACGGCCGGCTCGCCGGTGAGCGCGCGCGCTCGCTCCACCACGAGGGCGACCCCCTCCCGGCTCGTCCGCACCTCGTCATCGAGCGCCTGGACCTGCGCCGCCAGGCCGTCGAGCTTCTGACGCATGCTCTTCTCGCGGGCCGCCGCGACGTTGTCGATCCGGACGTTCCGAACGATGCCGGCGAGGCTCGCCTCCTGGCGGTCGGCCCAGCTCTCGGCTTGCTCCACGAAGGACGTCGCGGCCACCGCTCCCGCGCCCAGCGCGCCGAACAGCAGCGCGATCCCGATGGCCCGCGCCGGCAGCTGGAGCCTGCGGTGGCGTGGGGGGAGCAGGTCCATGATGACCTGCTGGGCAGGCGAGGCCCGCCACGGCAGGCGCGGCCGGTCCCGGTCCGCGAGCATCAGGCCGACGTTCGTCGCGTACTCGAGCGCCGGGAACCCGTCCGGGGCCTCGATCGACGGTATCGGCCCGCGCAGCCGCTCGCCGAAGGTGTCCGCGAGTGCCTGGACGTGGCCGGCGTCCGCCGGTACCTGGCCGGTCAGCACCACCGTTGGCTCGTATGGGGCGTCCTGCCCGCTGCTGGCGCACAGCTCCTCGATCGCCTGCGCGAGCGCACCGGCGTATGCCGTCGCGTCGGCGGGCGGGAGCTCCACGCGGTGTACCTGCCGGGGGACCCCGTCGCGCACCAGCACGAGCTCGGCCTCGGAGCTCGTCAGATGGGCGATGGCCGCGTTTGACCGTCCGACGGCTGCTGAGAGAGCGAGCGCTTTGGCGTAGGACGCCGAAGGCCGGACGCCGACCAGGCCGACCAGACGGACGTAGGCGTCGACCTCCCAGCGCGGGACCGCCCAGGCCATCACCTCGGGGCCACGGCCGTCCTTGACCACCTTCCACCGGAGGTCGACTTCCTCCAGCGCGAAGGGGATGGTGTTCCCGACCTCCAGCTCGACCACCCGGTCCAGGAAGCGCCGCCGGGCTGCCGGCTTCTCCAGATAGCGCACCAGGGATGCGTAGAAGGGCAGGTCGGTCAGCCGGCGGGAGCGCCCCCGCGTGAAGGCCGCGAGCTCGGGTGGCAGCGATGCGCCCGCGGGGTCGTCGAGGTCGATCGCCGCCCACGCCACGACGCGGCTACCGGAGAACCCCACGGCCCGCAGCAGCGCGCCCTCGACGCTCACCGTCAAGGTCCGCCGCCGCAGACGTTGGAGCCGCCCGGCCGGACGCTCGCCCACGGGCCGCTCGCCGACGGGCGCGGTGGGCTGCTCGGCTTCCGTGAGCGCGCGGCCGGTGCCGCCGTCCACGGTGCTCACGGCGTCTTCTCCCCGCCGTCGTTGGGCACGGGGTCGAGTGAGACCTCGATCTCGAACGATGCCCACGGTCCACCCGATAGGTTGCCCAGGCGCGCACTGCGCACCCGCATGCCGGGCGCCGCCTCAGACAGCGCGTCGACGAAGCCATAGATGCTCTGCGTGCTCCCGCTCACGCGGATGCTGAGCGCGAGCACGCCGTAGGACATCGGCCCCACCGCCCGCCTGCCGGCTTGGGCGGCGTTGATCGAAGCGAGCGCCACGCCACTCTCGCGGGCCGTCGCGGCGACGAGCTCGATCAGCTCGTCCGTGTGCTCGTAGGAAAAGCCCGCGCTGCGGCTCTCCAAGAGGGCCTCGTTGGGGGCAAGCTGTGCTTCGAGCTCCGCCGTCACGCCGCTTGGTGGACGGGCGGAGGCGAGGAGCGACCGCGCCTCCGTCTGGGCCGCGGTCCCACGGCTGAGGCCGTCCCAGTACCGCAGGCCGAGCGAGGCGTCGTACACGAACATGCCCGCCCCGGCCACGAGCAGCACGAGGAAGAGGCGGTTCGCGGTCCTGAGCCGCCCGATGAGCGCGAAGACACTGGTGGACATCGACAGGCTCCTAGCGCAGCGCGTCCAGGCCGGAATAGATGGGCACGAACATCGAGAACGCGATGAAGGCGACGATGGCGCCGACGACGACGGTTGAGGCGGGCTCGAGCGCTCCGAGCAGCGCGCCGAGGCGGTCTTCGCGCTCCTTCTGGTAGGTGGTGGCGGCGTCGCTCATCATCCGCGCCATCTGGTTGCCGTCCTCGCCCATCGAGACGAGCTCGAGGAACAACGATGGGAGCACGCGGTGCCGCCGCAGCTCTTGTGCAAGCCCGCGGCCGCTCAGCAGGCTCTCCTCGCCCGCCCGCAGCGCCTGCCGCACGCGCACGTTGCCGCAGCCACCGATGGCCATCGGCAGCGCGTCGGAGAGCGGGACGCCGGCTTCGAGCAGCATCCCGATGGTCCGCGAGAAGCGCGCCATGTCCCCCGCGATGGTGAGCGGCCCGAGCAACGGCAGGCGCGCGGAGACGCCGTCGATCACGCCCGCCGCTCCGGGCAGCCGGCGCAGGAGTGCCAGCCCCACCGCCGCCGCGGCACCGGCGCCGAGTATCGCGAACAGGTTCTCCTTGACGAAGCCGATCGCGTTCACCGTGAACGTCATCGCCGCCGGCTGCCCGGCCCCCATCTCCTCGAAAACCTTGAGGAGTGGCGGGACCGCGACGACCATCAGCACGGCCAGCGTCATGAAGGACATGCCGATGATCGTCATCGGGTACATCATCGTCTTCATCGCCCGCTGCTTCGCCTCGTGGTCCTGCTCCAGCATGTCCGCGAGCTGCTCGAGCGATGGGCCGAGCCGGCCCGTCGATTCGCCCGCCTCGACGATGCTGACGTAGAGCTCAGGGAACATGCCGGGATGCCGGCGCATGACCTGCGATAGGCTCTCGCCGTCAGCGAGGTGCGCGCGCATCTCACCGAGCGCGCGGCGCATCACGCGGTTCTTGCTCTCCGACTCGGCCATCTCGATCGCCCGCATGAGGTTGCCGCCGCTCGCCATCATGGACGCCACCTGGTGGAAGAAGCGGACCAGGTCGCCCGTGCCGGCTTTGAACATGGACGGGAACAGCGTTTCGAGACCCGGAGCCTCCCGCACCGGCGCGATCTCGAGCAGCCGGTAGCCGAGCGAGGCGGCGGCGGCCGCGGCCTCGTTCTGGTCGAGCGCCTCGATCGTGTCCTTGAACACGCCGCGCTCGGGGAGGTATGCCACGTATCGGAATCGCATCTGCTAATCCAAGCTGAACAGCACGCGGAGCATCTCGTAGGGCGTCGTGATCCCCTCCCGCACCTTGAGCATGCCGTCGCGCCGCATGGAGACCATCCCGTCGGCCCGGGCCTGTGCCACGAGCTGCTCGCGCGTCGCGTCGTTGGAGAACAGCTCCCGCAGCTCGTCGGTCATCGTCATCACTTCGTAGACCCCGGTGCGCCCGCGGTAGCCGGTATGGGCGCACGCGTTGCACCCGGCGCCGTAGACGAACTGCTCGCGCTCTTCGCCCATCTCGGCCGCGTACGACTCCTGCTCCGCGATGGGCCGCGGCTGCATCGTGCCGCAGTTGCCGCAGACGCGCCGCACCATGCGCTGCGAGACGATGCCCGCGACCGACGACGCGATCAGGTACGATGCGACGCCGAGGTCGCGTAGCCGCAGGAGCGCCGAGACGGAGTCGTTGGCGTGCAGCGACGTCAGCACCAGGTGCCCCGTCAGCGCCGCCTGCGTCGCGATGAGCGCCGTCTCTTGATCGCGTACCTCGCCCACCAGGATGACGTCCGGGTCGAGCCGGAGGATGCTCCGCAGCTGGGTCGCGAACGTCACGCCGGCCTCCGGGTGCACCTGCATCTGGTTCGCGTCGGGGATGTGGTACTCGACCGGGTCCTCGAGCGAGATGACGTTCATTTCGACACGGTCCATCTGCAGGACCGACGCATAGAGTGTCGTGCTCTTGCCCGCTCCCGTCGGACCGCAGACGATGATGATGCCGTAGGGCAGGCGCAGCAGCTTGCGGAACTTATCGACGCTGTCCGGCAGCATGCCGAGCTGGTCCAGCCCGCGCAGGTCGAACTGCTTCTCCAGCAGCCGCAGCACGGCCATCTCGCCGGTGACGGTGCTGCTGACCGCGACGCGGACGTCGACGGTCCTCTCGCCCGAGATGAGGCTGAACTGACCGTCCTGCGGCCGGCGCCGCTCCGCGATGTTCAGTCCCGACACGATCTTGAGCCGCGAGATGAGCGCCGGGTGCATGTCCAGCGGCAGCGACATGACGTCGTGCAGGATGCCGTCGATGCGGTACCGGACGCGCAGGTGCGCATCCGTCGGCTCCAGGTGCACGTCGGATGCGCGGTCCTGCAGCGCCTGGTGGACCAGCAGCTCCATCACCTCGGCCGGGGGCAGCACGTTGAGCTGCGCGGCGGTGACGCGCGCGACGGCCTGGCCCATCCCCAGCGCCGAAGCCTGCGTGACCTTCGCCGAGCGGTACGACAGGTCGATGTGCTCCACGATGTGGTCCACCGTCGCGATGACGGGGTCGATGGTGCGCCCCGTGCGTGCGCTCAGGTCCTGCATCGTGCCCACGTCGGTCGGGTCGGTCATGGCGACGGTGAGCCGGCGCCCGCTCGCCCGGATCGGCAGCGCCAGGTAGTGCAGCGCCAGCTGCTCCGGCAGTAGGGCGACCGCGTCGAGGTCGATGGTCTCGCCGCGCAGGTCCAGCAGCGGCACGCCCATGTGCAGGGCTGTCATCGCCGCAAGGTCCCAGGCGAGCATCAGCCCGTTCCGCACGAGTGCCTGCGCGAGCGGCACCCCGCCCCGGCGGGCGCTCTCCTCCGTCTGCGCGATCTGGTCGTCGTCGAGCTTGCCGCTCTGGCGCAGCATCTGCGCGAGCGACGGCGGACGGCTCACGAGGGCGGGCGGCTGCTCTTCGAGCGGGACCGCCTCGACCGGCGTGAGCAGCTCGGTTGGGCCGGTGACCGCCTCGTAAGGCTTGAGATTGACGGCGTCTAACCCCATGGGCCTCGTTTCCGTGGGGCGCGCGTTGGCTACGCCTCGGGTTCCAACGGTGGCTCGATCAGCGCGAGGTCCAGGTCGTCCTCGGCGGTGGGAGCAAGGTAGACGGTGAGGCCGATACCGCCCTCCGCGTCGTCGTCTCGGCTTGGCACGTCGACGCGGATGACGTTGGGCATGGACCCCACGATCCTGGCGAAGGGCAGGGGCTCGCGCAGCCCGAGCGAGATCTCCGCGCCGTCCTGCTGACTGCTGCCCGTCATCCGCAGCATGCGGAACTGGGGCATCTGGCATAGCTCGTCGACGAACTGGACGATCCGCTGGACGTTGCCGTCCGCCATCACCAAGAGGCGCACGGTGCCCTCGTAGAGCTCGCCGGGAGCCGACGCCCTCGGCCCAGGAGAGACCACGTCGACGGCCTCTGGGGCGGCCACGGGCCCGCCGGCCGCGGCGCGCCGTCCGTCCAGATCGTCTCGCGGCCGAGGCGCCTCCGGCTCGGCCGCGAGGCCGATGGCCTTGTGGATCTCGATCTCCGCCAGCCGGAGGAACCCCTCGCGCACGCTGCGGGCAGCCAGCTTGAGGTCGTCCCTCGCCGAGGCCAGATCGTCGAGCACGGCCTGCTCGTCGGGCTCGTGTGATCGCGGCTGGGCGGAGCGCTGGCGTTCCGGCCCCGGGGGCACCACGGACCCGGCGTCCGGGACGGCGGCCTCGGCCTGCGGTCGTTCGATCGGGGCAAGCGCCGCGCTGCTCTCGGACCCCTTGCGGGAGACCGCCTGGGCAACCGAGTCGAGCACCTGCTGAGCGGAGCGCGCCGCCATGGCGCCGGCGTCCGGGGTGAGCTCGGTTCCCACCAGCTCGCGAGTCGTGAGAGGAGAAGCGCCTCTCGGTGGGGCTTCGGGCATCAGATGGCTAGCCATCCCAGCCGGACCGCCGTCACCACCGCGTGAGTCCGGTCGGACGCCCGTAACTTCGTCATGATGTAGGTGAGGTGACTCTTGACCGTGCGCTCGGAGATGACGAGCCGGTCGCCGATGATCTTGTTGGAGTTGCCCTCCGCGACGAGCGCGAGCACCTCTCGCTCCCGGTCGGTGAGCGGCTGCGCGTGGACGGGCACGATGTCGGGCTGCCGTGGCCGGATCACCAGGCCGCCGTTGATGTGCAGCACGCTCAAGAGCTCGCTTGCCCCCGCGGCGGCGCGCTGCTGCAGGTCGTCGACGCGTGGAGCGTCGACGTCCGGCCAGTCGAAGACGGGTGCCGCCTTCGGGACGGGTGTCTGAGTCGAAGTGGTCATCTCGCGCCTCCCCCGGGCTGGCCGTCCACGGGCTGCGTGGCCCGTTCTACGGTCTCCCACGGTTGAGCCTAGGAGGCGAACATGAAGCGCTTGTGAGCGCTCCATAAGAGTTGTGTGAGAAACTGTGCGCTGGCAGGGTTCTCAAAACGTTCGAGGTTCCGGTGACAGAGCACGCGGCTGGTCAGCTCATCCTCGTCGTGGACGATGCGATCGACATCCGCGACATGCTGCGCGAGGTGCTGGAGGCGGAAGGCTACACCGTCGCCACCGCCGCCAACGGCCTCGAGGCCCTCCGGGCCGTCTATCAGTCACGGCCCGCGCTCGTCATCAGCGACATCGCGATGCCGGAGATGGACGGCTGGACCTTCCTCCGGCGGCTGCGTGAGTTCACCGAGCTCCCCGTCATCATGCTCAGCGCACTGGGCGAGGAGCGCGACAAGGTGCGCGGTCTGCGTGACGGCGCCGACGACTACGTCGTGAAGCCGGTGATGCGCGCCGAGCTCCTGGCCCGCGTGGACGCCGTGCTGCGGCGCTCGAAGTCCGACGCGCCCGAGGAGGAGGCCGTCTACCGCGACGCTGCTCTCTACGTGGACCTCGAGCGGCACGACGTGCGCGTCAACGGCGAGGCGGTCGAGCTCTCGCCGCAGGAGTTCCGGCTGCTGATCGCCCTCGTCCGCCATCCAGGAGCGGTGCTCAGCGCCGACCGTCTGCTCGAGCTGGCGTGGGGGACGTCGGAGGGCGGCCCGGAGAACGTCCGCGTCTACATCGGGTACCTTCGGAGGAAGCTCGAGCCCGAGCCGCGCGTGCCGCCGATGATCGAGACTGTCCGCGGCTTCGGCTACCGGTTCAACGCGCGGCGTTAGCGCGGGATCAGATCCCCTCCAGGTTCCACTCCGTCACCTCGTAGTAGCCTTCGCGCACCCACACGAGCATGGAGGCCGTGGCGTTCCCGTCGGACGCCTCGATCAAGATCGGCCCCAGCACGTCGACCGGAGCGGCCTCCTGGAGGAGGATGGCGCTCGCGAGCTCGTCGACCGTGACCCGCAGCTCGCTCCCGTACCGCCCCGGCGCGAGCGTCGCATCGGCCTCCAGCAGCAGCGTCCTCGACTCGCCGGAGGGGATGGTCACCGACGGGCTGAAGGTCCAGGTGAGCCGCTGCCTGCCCTGCTGGAACTTCGTGTCGGGCTCTTGGGCCGTCAGGTCCCCGCCCGTGGAGCCGGCAACGTAGAGGAACCCCGCCGGGAGCAGGTCGCGCACCTCCGACACGCCCACGTCGGTCGAGCCGATGTTGTCGATGACCACGGCGAACGCGAACGTGGTCGAGACGCCCGCGACGGCCGAGTCGGGGTCGACCGTCGCGGAAACGGCCACGGCCGTGCCGCCGCATACGCCGGAGGAGGGCGAGCCCACGGTGACCCCCGCCGTCTTGCCGGAGGATGTGTTCTCGCCGCCGGGGTGCACCCATGCCTCGTTGCAGTACACGCCCTCGGGCACGCTCGCCTGCGCGTCGAACGACAGCACGACCGACTCGTCCGGCGCCAGGTCGATGCCCATGCTGGCGACGTCCCATTCGAGCTGCTGGCCGGAGACCGTGGGGTCGTTCGTGGTCAGCCCGGTGGTGGTCCCGCCCACGTACGAGAAGCCCGCGGGCAGCTCGTCGACCATCTGGTTGATCCCCTTCGCCGTCTTGCTGCCGTTCGTCACCGTGATGGTGTACGTGAAGGTCGTGAGCGTGCTGGGCGAGGCCGTCTCCGGCGTGACGGCCTTCTCGGCGTACAGCCGCTGCTTGCTGTTGTACGTCGAGGGGGGCGGGTCGAACACCGTGGCCGAGAGCTTCGTCACGCTCACGTTCACCGTCCGCCCGTTGATCAGCACGGTGTAGAGGTCGGCGGCGTCGAGCACGAGCCCGTCCGCATACCCGGCCTCGTGGACGACCCGGTACAGACCGTGCTCGGCGCCACCGGTGGCGGTGTACTGGGCGATCGCGCTCCGGGTCTGGGCGCCGGAGACCGTGCTGGCGGTCGCGGCGAAGCTGAGCGCGGCGGTGACGGACGGGACGACGAAGACGAGGAAAGCCAGCACCACGATCATCGCGCTGCCGCGCTCGTCCTGCCGATAGTGCTGGGGCGGGAGCCTCCAACGCCTCATTGGAGCGACCGTAGCAGGACGGACGCCGTGGCGGTCTCCGTGCTGCCCCCGCCAGCGTCCACCTCGATGGTGAACGTCAGCAGGTCGCCGCTCCGGCTGAAGCCGACGTCCACGACGCGGCGCGCGACGACCAGCGGTGCGCCGTCGAGCGTCCGCACGAGCATGGCGCCGGTGAGCTCGTAGCTGGCGGTGTGCGGCAACGCGGCCGAGTCCGTCCACGAGAGCGTGGCCGCCGCGACCGGCCCCGCGCCGTCGGCGAGCGACGTCGTCTCCGCGTTCGCGCCGTCCCTGGCGACCAGCGCCCCGGCCCGCCGCCAAGCAGCGGTGGCGCTGACGTCCTCGCGCCAATCGCCGTCGTGGGCGAGCGCTCCGAACAGCGGACCGCCGACCATAGCGAGGGCCATCGTCACGATGCCGATGGCTATGAGCGTCTCCATGAGCGTGACGCCGCGCTCGTCGCTCACGGCGCCTTCGTCCGGACCGATCCGAGCGTCAGCACCGGCTCGCCCTTGAGCGTGACGATGACGACGATCGTGGCGACGTTCGTGTCGTTGACGACAAGCTCCAGCGCGTCCGCCGTCACGGCGTACCCGGGTGGCGTCGAGATCGGCGTGTAGGAGTAAGGCGGGTCTTGGTACGGCGCGGCCAGGATGGTCTCGAGCTGGTTCCGCGCGATGTTCTCCGCCACGGCCGCGTGCTCCGCGCGAGTGGAGGCGCTGCGCGTGGCGGTCGAGCCGGAGAGCACGGCGGCACCGAGCAGCGTGAAGACGCTGATGGCGATCAACGCCTCGACCATCATCGTGCCGCGCTGGCTGCGCAAGCGAGCCGCGACCCGCGGGCCAAGGGACCTCAGGGAAACAAGCATCTCCACCGCATCGTAGCGCCGTGGAGACGGTGGGGGCATCGTCCCTTAGTAGGACGACAAATGGCAATGCGGGCGAGGGAGCGAGCTGGGCCTAGCTCTTCCCGACCTTGTCGCTCAGGTTCTGGCCGAAGTCCTTCATGATGCCGTCGGCCTTGCGGCGGATGATGCCCTGGCCGAACTCGCCGAGCTTCCCCAAGATGTTCGCCTCCGAGACGACCACCAGGTCCGTGAGCTCCGCGTCCTTGGGCTCGACGGTCATCGTGATGCGCACGCGCACGCTCCCCGGCACGCGGCCGTCGGCGCCCTCGCCCGCGAGCACGATGCGGCGCGCCTCCGGGTCGGAGGCCTCGACGGTCAGCTTGCCGTTCAGCGTCAGCGCCACGGGGCCCACGCGGACCTTCACGGAGCCGCGGTACGAGCCGTCGGGGTCCGGCTTGACGTCCGAAGCGCCGGGTATGCACATGCCGACCGACGGGACGTCGGTCACGAATGCCCACAGCTCGTCCGGGGTCGCCCGGACGCTATAGCGGTATTGGAACTCCACCGTCCGCTCCCGCGCCGTGGCCTGCTCCGTTGACAAGCCTAGCGCCCTAGATTACGGTCGTGCCCAGTCTACCATCACCCCTTTCGGCGCCCCCTGTCAGAGTGAAAAGAGAGGCCATGGCAAGAGAGTACAAGCGTATCTCCGGCGACTCACACCTCGAAGTCCCGAACGAGCGCTGGACGCACCGCGTCGACGCGAAATACCGCGAGGACGCGCCCAAGACCGTCACCGGCGACGACGGCGCCGACACCACGGTCGTCGCCGGCCTGCCCGCGCGCTCGAACCCCATGGACCTCTACGGCGGCTCGGGCCGCGGCGAGTGGGTGCCCTTCGGCCGGCGCTACGCCGACACGCCGGGGACGGGCCCGCCCGAGCAGCGCTTGCGCGAGCAGGACCAGGACAAGCTCGACGCCGAGGTGCTGTTCCCCGCCGTCGTCTGCGGCCCACGCTACTGGCTCAACGTCGAGGACCACGGCTTGCAGAAAGCCATCTTCAGGGGCTGGAACGACTGGCTCGCCGAGGAGTACTGCTCGGCCGCTCCCGACCGCCTCTGGGGCGTCGGTGCGATCCCCGGCACGGGCCTCGACGACGCCGTCGAGGAGCTCGAGCGTTGCAAGCGCCAGGGGCTGCGCGCCGTGCAGCTCTCGGCCTTCCCCAACGGCGGCGGCCGGCCGCTGCCCGAGGACGACCGCTTCTGGGCCGCGTCCGTCGATCTGGACATGCCGGTCACCATCCACGTGGAGATCGACCGCAGCGGCCCGCGCGGCGGCAAGCTGCTCGACTACCCGAAGGAGCCGCCGGAGCTCGCGCGCTCG